>NZ_JADPKQ010000329.1:0-1040 GCF_023074015.1 Bradyrhizobium sp. 142 | reverse complement strand
AAGCGCCGGTTTCCGAAGGGGCGCCGGCCGCGTCGGAGGCCGGCGGGCTGCAGGTCCGTCTGGCCGACCGCAAGCACTTCGGCGCCGCCTTGCTCTTCGCCACGGGCTCTGCTGCGCATCTCGAGGAGCTGCGGGCTCTGGCGGTCGCGAAAAAGATGCGCCTGGAGCCGGACGGTCTGCACAGGGGTCGTGCGCTCATGGCCGCCGACGAGGCCGACATCTACCGCGCGTTCGGCTTGCCCTTCATCGATCCCGAACTGCGCGAAGGGCGCGGCGAGATCGAGCGCGCGCTGAAGGGAAAACTGCCGAAGCTCGTCACCGATGAGGACCTCCGCGGCAATCCTTCACTGTCATACGGAGGCATCGGACGGCACCAAGACCTTGGAGACCATGGCCAAGGCCACGCGCCAACGGGACTTCGAGTATTTCGGCGTCGCCGACCATTCCAAGTCGGCCCACTACGCCGGCGGCCTCTCCGTAGAGCAGATTGCCGAGCGGCACCGCGAAGCGGACCGGCTGAACAAGCGCCTGGGCAAGGATTTCCGGATCCTAAAGGGCATCGAGTCCGACATCCTAGCCGACGGCTCGCTCGATTATCCCGACGACGTGCTGGATCGGTTCGACTTCGTCGTTGCCAGCATCCACGGCCGGTTCAAGCTCGAGCGGAAAGCACAGACCGACCGCCTGCTGCGCGCCATCTCCAACCCTCACACCACGATCATCGGTCACATGACGGGGCGCCAGCTCCAGCGTCGCCCAGGCTACGAAATCGACGTCGAGAAGGTGCTGCGCGCCTGCGCCAAGCACGGCGTGGCCGTCGAGATCAACGCCCACCCCTGGCGACTGGACCTCGACTGGCGCTGGCACCAGGCCGCGCTCGATTTTCGGCTGCATGATGAGCATCAATCCGGACGCCCACTCGATCCGCGAGCTCAACCACTGGGGCGTCGAGATGGCCCGCAAGGGCGGCGTGCCCGCGGACCGGGTGCTGAACGCGATGTCGCTGGCGCAGATCACCAAGTACCTACGGCAGAAGCAGC
>NZ_JADPKQ010000070.1:0-1049 GCF_023074015.1 Bradyrhizobium sp. 142 | reverse complement strand
ACTCGAGCTCTCGGCTCATCGTATGCATCGGCCTGCCCGCACATCGTGCTCCCGGTGCCTCTGTCCCGATGGTCGCACCATACGCCACGATGCAGAAAACCGCAGCGGAACGTTGGCACCGAGACATCTCATACCGGTTACCAACCCCATCGAAAGCACCTTCGCCACCGTGCGCCACCGCACCATCCGGTCGAAGGGTTGTCTGTCGAACGGGACCGCGCTCGCCATGGTCTTCAAACTCGTCGAGGGCGCGCAGAAAAGCTGGCGCCGTCTCGATGGCCACCACCAGTTGCCAAAACTCGTTCTTGGTGTGACATTCAACGACGGGATCGAGGTCATCGCCAAGCCGACCGACCGTCAGCCCATAACCGCCGCCGCCTGACCGGCCCGGCCGTCACCAAAATTTGGCGATAGCTCGTGCATCGCTGTGACCGAGGAACTCTCCAACCTGACGAACGACACGGGACCACTCGTAAAGCGTTTTAGCCGCGGGGCGTCGCTCGGCCGCCCATCCCTTTACAAGATCCGCTAATGGCAGAGGCGGCAACAATGTCGGCGGCAATATCGTCACTGCTGTAACCGCAGGCGAGAACATAGTCGGAATAGCTTCGCCGTTTGCCAGCCGTTCGAGCATGAGGCTGGCGCGTTGCACGGCTGCTGCAATTGCCTTGGCTAGCGTCCGGCGGTTCCTTTCATCTGACTTGAACCCACAGGCCTTGAGGCGTTCATCGGCGCCGTCCAAGCACCAAGTTTCCATCCTTAGGCGTTCGAAATAGTCTGGATCGAGGTTGGACAAAAATGTGCTGTCATAGATTTGGCCCGCCTTCGGCTTGGGTGCCGGGGCAAATAGCCGACCTCCGAGTTCAACATTCCAGACTGTCTGCAGCGAAGGATTATGTCTGTGTTGCTCAAACCACCGCTCGTAAGCAAAGGCAGCCAGTTCGTGGGCTTGAACCGCCCCGGGTTTGCCGGAGGCTCCAACTCCTGAGAGGATGGAGCCATGACGAGCAAGACGACGAACAAGTTTTCACCCGAGGTCCGGGCCCGTG
>NZ_JADPKQ010000356.1:0-1051 GCF_023074015.1 Bradyrhizobium sp. 142 | reverse complement strand
TTCTGTGCGCCAGCGGCAGGCGGAAATAGGTCAGCGTCTCCTCGATGTTCTCTTCCACCCAGCCGGTGAGCTTGGGGTATTTGCCGCCCCATTTGCCGAACCAGGCGGCGAGATCGCGCCGCACCTCTGCAAGGTCGCGCCGGTGCCGGCTTGTGCGAACCCGCCTAGGCGATCGGACTTAAATACACGGAAGGATTCTCGCGCCTGTTACCCACGATCGGTACGGTGGTCGCCATGGTGGCCAGTGTTGGATTCCTGGGCTTGGCCCTTAAGTCTCTGCCGGTCGGTACGGCCTATGCGGTGTGGACGGGCATTGGTACTATCGGCACTACTGCGCTCGGTGTTTATCTTTTCAATGAGCCCGCGACGTTCCCTCGGCTTACCTGCATCGGCCTCATTCTCGCGGGCATCATCGGATTGAAAATCACCTGACAGGCCGTGCGGCGCGATGTTGATTTCGCGAAAGGCGAACTCCTTAGTGAAGGCGCCGCCAAATGCGGCGTAGTGCAAGAACTCGCATGGAATTGGCTCGAAACCCCATTTCTCGATGGCGCGTACACCGTCCGCGTGTGATGCGGATCGACGATGATGCGCGGGTCACGAACAGGTCGCGCCCAGCGAAAGAAATGGGCGGCGTCAAAAACTGGTTCAAATTCGGTCAGGATATATGAGATCGGCTTTGGGGAGGCAAAACTCGGTATCGAACAGCTCATCCGTGAGTTGAGGCCGGGGCGCGGCGGTCCAGCGCGCGCTGCGTTGGAAGTATTTCTTCAGGATCGGACGATAGGTGTGCGACTCGAAGTAGCGACACGGCCAACACATCGGCGTTTCGATGATCTCGTCGCCGATTACGAGCATGCTGTCGCGCGGACAGGAATTGCAGAACCCGCACGAAGACCATTCCGGCGTACTGAAGCGTCTCTTGTGCTCGACGGCTTCCGGCCGCCTTACGGTACTCGTCCGAGGACGGCCGTCTTGCGAGTTCATCCGGTCTGTAGCTGACTGTCGGTATGGATATCCTTACTGATAGTCGCCAAGTGCGTCGCCTTGA
>NZ_JADPKQ010000394.1:0-54101 GCF_023074015.1 Bradyrhizobium sp. 142 | reverse complement strand
CGCGCTTCAGGTACTATTACGTTCTCCGACTCCTGGCGGTGCATCGCTTCCCATTTCGCGTTCGCTTATAGGGTCGCTTACCTGGTTTAAAACCTTGGACACCGACAGGTCTCCTGGGGTCACGCATCAGTCTTCCGTATCGTGCCGTCAGCAAACACCTTGGTTCGATGGGTGAATGAGTAACGCCTTCGCCCCCATAGTGCGGGCTCGACCTTGCCCCATCTTTGGCCGACCTGTTCATCGTCGGGGTAGCCCCCATTGATTGCAGCCCGATACTTCTCCTCAAACCCTTCGGATTCCGGATCGCTCCGGACACCCTGTCCTCCAGCGAGTAAACCCGCTGGCCGACGAGGCATTACCCCCGCCTTTGGATACGGCGCTCCTCATTCGAGCGCCGGAGGGACTTGAACCCTCCTGACTCATGCGCTGCCCAGCGCACACTCGGCCTCGGCTGACTTCTCGCTCCGGCTCGACACCGTCGCCCTTTCGGGCACAAGGCGAGATCTCCCCAGGTAAGAACGCACTCCTTCACTGCACGGCCGCCGGATCTACGCCGCTTCCCCTTGATCACGAGAGCTTCGCGGTTTCTGGCCCGCTCGCCCTGGTCGGCAACGCCTTCTATCCGGTTCTTGTCCATCGGCCCGCAGCTTCGTTCCACGCTTCCTCCCCACAATCGGTCGCCCTCATGCAGTTGCGCTTCACTTCGCTCGTTGTGATCAACTCACGATGGGACTTTCACCCATAAGAGTGCACCCATGCTGGGCGCACCAAACAAAAAAGGTCGCGCCCACCTGGGCGCGATCTTTCTCGAAGTTCGCCAGAATTCGATCAGAAATTCATTGCTTCTCTTTGATAACGGTCGTGCTGCTGGTGCTGCTACCAACGGTGCCTTCCTCGCAGACTTTGGTCTGCTTGATGCGGTCTTCAGCTTCGACGCGGCTCTTGAAGGCCATCGGACCGATCTGCGTCACGACTTCCTTGTCCGCCGGGCGCGTGGAGGTAATCGTGCAGTTGTGGCTCGGTCCTTGCACGACGTAGAACTCGTCAGCGAGTGCTGGGGCGGCGCATCCGACGATGAGCGCGCCAGTAAGAAGAAGGGATGCTTTCATTGTCACCTCACTGTTCAAATACTGCCCAATAAAGAGGACGTACGGATAAACAGAACTCCAGCGTGCTATTACGCGCACGATTGGATTACCGCTTACCCTCCAAATCCTCTTCGGTTCTGTAACTCACCCGAGATTTCGAGGTTCCGCGGTTTCTGGTACAAACACAGGCCAGCACCAGGTCGAATTGAGGGTTGGCGCGCAACGGGTGTCTGATGCGAAATTCCAGGGGGACGGCCGCATGTCCGCCTTACCCCAACGGCCGCATTTACACATCGCGCCTTGTTCGTCGTCAGGATCACCGGCATCGCCTTCGGATGGATCGGTGCGACCACCGCATTCGGCGTAGTCGTCAGGAAACCATAGACAAGATGCGGCCCGGGTATCTGGCTTGGACTCCGCCCGGCGCCGACAGGTGCGGTCGCGACGTGCGTCTGTATCCTAATTCCCACACTTGCGACCAAAAGAGCGTCTGTTTGTCGCTTTTCGAACAGACAGGCCAAATCCGCTCCGTTCCAACTCCACTATTGGAAGCAGTCATCGGTTGGGGAGGCGAAAATGCAACGTTCCCTGAAAATTGACATGACGCGCGACAAATATGTCGAGCGGTGCAAGCAACGAGCCTTCGATCATCTCGACCAAGGCGACCTTAAGAACTCGGTCGCCTCGTTTGTCGGCAATATGAACGCGCGTCCCGATTGCAAGTTGCCAAACTACTTGGCAACGCTTGGCGGTTCGCTTCTGACGGCGAACGATGCGCTCGGCTGGAGAACGCTCATTGAAGGATTGAGGTGATGGTCCGATGATCAAGCCAGCCAGGGTCTGGCGGTCAAATTTGACAAGGAACAAGCCGAGCACATCGACCGGACACTGATGGATGAGCGCGGACCTTGGGGGGTGGGATGGCGCACTACCGAGCTTACCTTTTGGATCACGACCGCCACGTTATAAGCGTGGCAAATTTGCGGTGTGCCGACGAGCAGGAAGCACGGGAACGTGCTCAGCAGCTAGTTGATGCCAACGACATCGAGCTATGGCAACTCGACCGGCGTATTGCGGTGTTTGAAGCCGTCACAAGCCGAGCCTCGCACGCGGCAGGACAGGAAAGACCGCGGCGCCCTACAGACAAATGAAGCGTGCGTGAAAGTTCAGCGCGCGTCTCAGTCCTAGGCTTCGGTTGGTTACGGATCACAGGCGCGGGATAGCTGGGGAAGACGCCCGGCACGGGCTGCAAGTTGCCGACGTAGCGATTGACCACGCAGAAGAGCGCGAAGATGCGGCTCGGTTGGTGGTGTGATTGAATATAGGTTGCACGTTTCCATAAGAACTTTGTGTGGCCGTCTCTGCGGTTCTCACTACATTGAATTCGCTTCTCTGAATTCGCCTCTTCCACGTTGCATGATGTCACCCTCAGCAAGAGCCAACTTTGCCCATAGGGTGTACTTGTCTAGCGCTGCAATGCTTTCTTCCAGTGATAGGTTGTCGGGAAGTTCAGCGGTGATCGGCCTGCTGCCAACATCCTCCTAAACGTTTGGCAGTAGCGCCCAACCGACTTGTATCCAGTTACGCGCCTCATCAGTCTTCGCACCTACGGGCGCATAGCTCGCGACGCGTGGCGGGATTTCAGGAAGCAACCATGCGAGTTGATTTTGCCATCCGTTATCGGTCCCTCCGAAGCCGAGACGTTCTGGACGGCGTTTTTGCGCAAGCTCGCCCGCCGCGGCCTGCGCGCCGTCAAGCTGGTCGTGTCCGACGCCCATAAGGGCATCAAGGCCACCGTCGCCAAGGTGCTCAACGCCACCTGGCAGCGCTGCCGCGTGCACTTCATGCGCAACGCGCTGGCGCACGCCGGCAAGAGCGGGCGGCGCGTCGTCTCCGCCTTCATCGCCACCGCCTTCGCCAGGACGACGCGGCGTCGGCCAGCGCCCAGTGTCGCCGGGTTTCCGCCGAATCTCCGGCTCAACTAAACCGCGCCGTGCTTCGATGCCCCGAAGGAAGCGACTCCATAATACCCCTCAGCGCGAACATCATTCCGATCCTCGCACTAAAGCTGGCTGAAGAGCTCGCTTCAAGTTCGGGGAACTGAGCCACCGATTTTCTCAGTATGCCATCGAGGCATCTCCCGCCCTTAGAAAGCGGCGGTCGCGATGGTATGCCGCCGCTGCGGGGATCAGAATTTGGCGCACTGCGCCCTCCCCAAACCTTGAAGGCGCGCGCGTCCACAATGAATTCGCGCCCTGACTTGCTTGAGCCCGAACTCTCTAGAATGCCATCGACTTCAGAAGCCTTCGCGCAGATCGCGCAGTCTCAAAACCGCGTCGACAAATGCAATATCGATGATGCATTCGTCGGCGCCTCGACCAGAGCACAGCTGTGCTTTCAATTTGTGCCGTCGCTCAAATGATCGGCGGAGTTTAGCAATGACTCTTGAGCACCCCGACACGGAACAGGTTTGCGGGCCCGGTCAACTACCAACCCTCGTAATTGATCTAGATGACGGAAGCATGTCACCTATCGATTGATGAAATCGGCCGGTCTACACGTTAGGCCGGTCATCACAAGGAATTGGCATGCAAGACCGATTACCATCTGTTCTCGCCAACGGCCCTGATCAATCCGCCGGTTCCTCACGTGCTGAAATGCTGCGCGCCGAAATCTGCTCCCGCAGAGAGCTATCGTTCCTCATGGAAGCGCATGATGGTCTCTCCGCCGCAATCGCTGAGCGCGCAGGGTTCAAAGGCCTCTGGGCATCTGGCCTGTCTATTGCCTGCTCCCTGGGCTACCGCGATGCCAACGAAGCGTCGTGGAGCCAACTCGTAGACGTAGTCGAGCGGATCGTGGATTCGAGCGAACTGCCTGTGCTCGTTGACGGAGATGGCGGCTTCGGTAATTTCAACAATGCGCGCCTCGTGACACTCAGGCTCCGTCAGCGTGGAGCAGCCGGCGTCGCGCTCGAGGACAGCTGCTTTCCGAAGATGAACTCGTTTGTTGGGCATCGGCACCCCCTCGCCGATATCGACGAATTCTCTGGCCGCCTCCGAGCAGTGAAGGATACAGTCGCGGACGACTTGATCTTGGTGGCAAGGATCGAGGCGTTGATCGCTGGGCATGAGATGGACGAAGCACTTTCGCGCGCTCACGCCTACGCCGACGCGGGAGCCGATGCGATCCTCATTCATTCGCGAAGGAGCACCGCGGACGAAATCCTTTCGTTCGCGCGCGCTTGGCAGAACAGATTGCCGGTCGTGATCGTTCCGACGAAATACTATCGAACACCGATTTCTGTATACCGCAAAGCCAGCATCTCTACGGTGATCTGGGCCAACCACTCTATGCGAGCGGCAATAGCGGCAATGCGTCAAGTCTGCGGTCGCATCATCGCTGAGGAAAGCACCGCGAGCATTGAGCCGCACATTGCTACTCTCGAGGAAGTCTTCGAACTGTTCAAGTACGACGAACTCGCCCGTGCGGAAACGCGATATTTGCGGCCCGACGCTGAACTGCGCAAATAGGGTTTCGTCGACACAGGAGCGCATATTCGTTGTCGAAGACCTACTGTCCTGGACTTCCTCCTAGCTGGCCAGGTTCGACTGCAATCTCAAATGCCTAATCATTGCACTGAGATGTCCTTAGATTGCGTAGCACGCCTCACTCAACCGAAATGCGCACCTTGCCATCTCGGCAGCTCGAGGCACCGGATCCAGCGCCTCCCTTCTCTCTGGAGAAAGGACCGACGAGGACCATTTGTCTGTCTTCACGCTTGGGCTCCATTTTCAGATGGCTCCGGCAGACCTGATCTCGCTTCAGCACGCCTAAGCTGGCGCCGAAGAAGTCCGTCGGTGTTTCACCTTAGAGGCGCGACGAAAAAGGAACTAAACGGTGACCAATGCTCCCAAGAACGCCGTCATTCTCGCCGCTGGCTGCGGCTCTCGCCTGCGTCCTCTGACAGATCTGCGGCCGAAGTCGCTGGTCGAGGTCAACGGCACTTCGATTCTTCACAACGCTCTGCACAATCTGGAATCTGTCGGCGTGGAAGAGGTGACGATCGTGGTGGGTTACCGCAAAGACGCCATTCAATATGCCTGCGGTAGCCACTTTGGCGAACTCAAAATCAAATATGTCGAGTCGACCGTCTTCGACCGCACCGGAAGCGCCTATTCTTTGTGGCTGGCGCGCGACGCTCTTCTCTCCGGAGACTGCTTTCTTCTCGAGGGCGACGTCTTTTTCGAAGAGGATGCGCTGCGACACTTGATGGTCTGCCGGGGGACTGACGTAGCTGCAGTCGTTCCCTTCGATGATTCAATGGAAGGGTCGGCCGTTCTGTTGTCGCAGAACGGCTTCATCTCAGGTTTTCGATTGAAGCAAACCGCGGCAAATCTTGTTGCGGATGGCCCAAAGCTTTTCAAGACGATGAACCTTCTACGGCTTTCGGCGCCGACACTCAAGGCAACGATCGTTCCGACACTGGACGATATCATCGCCGCTGGAGCTCGGCAGACCTACACCGAAGAACTTTTGGGTTATCTGATAGAGAGGCGAGGCCTACAGCTCGCCGCGGCGCGATGCGATGGCCTCAGCTGGTACGAAATTGATAATGCTGACGATTTGGAGATTGCCGAGCGCATTTTCAAGGACCGAACGAAGGCCTACACGGCGAGACGTGATTTGCAAACGAGGTGAGAGTTCAATGCTGAAATACCTTTGGGATCCAGCGAACGCGATAACGATCACAGGTCTTCTCTTTTCCTCCGCCAGCCTGTTTTTAGCTCTCTCTGACCGCCTTGAGCTATCTGTGGCAGCAGCGCTTTGGGCTGTTCTATCGGACCACCTGGACGGGTTTGTGGCAGGTCGCACGAAAGGTCGCGATCCAGATGTCGCAAAAATGGGAGCGAGCCTCGACGGGTTTGCAGATATCGTCTATGGAGCCGTTGTGCCTGCGGTAGTTGTGGTACAAGTCAGCCAAGCTTCACAAGTCGCGCTTGCGACCGCAACCGCTCTACTGGTGACGGGAGCAATAAGGCTTAGCTACTTTGCGAACTTTGGCAGGTCGCGTGATGGACGCTTCTTGGGCGTCCCCTTGTCATACGACGTGCCGCTCCTGGCGCTTCTATTTCTTTTTAAGCCTCTTATTCCTGCTGAAGCATTTCCTGACGTCGTGAACATTGCCTTCTTGCTGCTCGCTATAGCGCATGTCGCGCCTGTTCGCGTGCCACCACTCAGCGCAACAATGTATACGGCAATAAGCATCTTCGCCGTCGCATCATCGGTGGTTTTAGCCAGTCGCTCCTTTTGATTGCGGATGGAAGTATGATCCAGCGACTGGCCTTCTTGGGCTTGCAGGCTTCACTCCATGCAGGTCACATGATGACGTGTAGTCTCGCCAACCGCGGCGTGCACCAGACTTGTTGCCGAGAACATTTCCGCACGGATCGGCACTGCTCGATGCTTGTTCGCCGGGAGCTTGTCGAGAGATCGCGACCATCCTACGATTTTCGTTTGTCCTGAAACGTTGAGCTAGTCGCACTCATGAACAGCGCAGCACAAATCGCCGTATCCCTTAGGCCGGACGAGGTCTCTGACCTGGTCAACCGATTCCCCGGCGGCTATTGGAAATATGACATCAAGGACTTCGTCCTTCTGGTAAATCCTTATTTTCCGCCGCAGGCGTTCCTTGACGAACTTAAGAACGCTCTACCGCGGCTTATTACTTGCTATCCCTCTCCCAATGCGCAGATGGTCCAGCTTCTTGCGGATGCGGTGAAGACGCCGGCGAATAATCTTGTCATTTGCAATGGCGTGGCTGAACTGATTCCCATCCTCCTTGGCCGACTGGGTATGAGGATTGCTGTCCCGGTCCCAACCTTCAATCCCTATGAAACCACCGCCTTGCCCGGGCGGTTGTCACGCTTTTTCCTGTCACCGCCAGATTTTGAACTCGATGTGCACCGCTATGCAGCATTTGCGCGTACAAATGGTGTCGACGGCGCAGTCGTGATATCGCCGAATAATCCCACTTCGCGGATGGTTCCCTATGCGGATTTACTATATCTCGCTTCCGCGCTTCGAGCTCAACAGCAACTCCTACTGATCGATGAGTCATTTATCGAGTTTAGTGAGCTCGGGCGAAGTGCGAGCCTGGAAAACCACTTGCTCGAATTTCCCAATGTGATCGTTCTCAAAAGCCTGGGAAAGATTTACGGGACATGCGGTTTACGGATGGGGTATGCGGCATCAGCAAATGTACAGACGATGGACGAAATTAGAGCCGCCCTCCCCACGTGGAATGTCAATACGTTTGCTGAGTTTTTTCTAAGCAAGCTTCCTCACCTGGCGCACGCGGCAAAGCAGAGTTGGGTGAGGGTAGGCAGCGACAGGGACAAACTATACGCAGACCTGCGCAGCATCGACGGAATGAGAGTTCTGAAGCCCGACGCAAATTTCGTGTTCTGCGAACTCCCGCCCCATTGGCCGGATGGGGACGTGATCGCCTCAACACTTTTAAAAGATAGACGGATATTGATCAGGCACAATGGCGGCAAGACGCTTCAGAATGGCAAACGATTCTTGCGCATCGCAAGCCGCACTGAAAACGACAATAGGCTTTTGGTAGAAGCACTGAAAGACATCTCTGATTAGCGCAACCGACGCCGGTACTGAGCCTTCTCATGGCTGATCCAGAAGGAAGAAACTTTAGTTGGGCGGCCAGAGTGCAATCACAGAAAACTCCATCACGCTTTTCTTCTATCTGGTCGGTCGAGCGGAATCAAAGCAGATCAAGGCGCCGCTGCAACCACATCGCGGTTCTCTTCGCGCGGTCGGCGACCACAATCTTCCAGCGCGGATCGGCTATGTACAGCACGGTGGCTGATCTTCATGCTTACCTAATCTGGTATGTGACACAAGAGCGCGTCCGCGCAGGCGGACCGAAGTCCGCCACGCTCAAGTAATAAGGCGCGAAAATTGCCTCATCGGGTCACATGCCCATCCTCAAGCCACGCACACTGAGTCTGCTGTCCAAGTGCGAGCGTCGTCCTCCCGGGGCAAGCCTCATCATTTCCGCCTTCGCGATGTTCGACCTCGCCCACCGGGCGTGGACGGTCCGAAAGCGGGTTCTCCCGATTCCCGGAACGACCGTATCTGCATTAAGTCGTCATGCCCTCGCCTATTGGTGTTGCCATCTCGTTGTGGGCCTGCCTCATGCCGCCAGCGACAGCTTCGGTTCCTTGTATATCTCTCGTCCCCGACAATCGCTAATCCTTAGTAACTCCGCTGTCCCGTTGCGCCCCTTGGCCTACGCGACGCCTAGTTCGGCCAGGTGCCCGCGCAGTGCATTGCTCAACATTGGTACGCTGGCGCACCAGCGATTGTCGGGTCCGGTGCAGCATCAAAACGGTCTGCTGCTCCGTCGTCTCTTGATGGGGACAAAACGCATGGACGGCCGCGTCACAGCCTCACAGATTGCAGCCGCATCATTCGCATCATTCTTGCTGCGGTTGAGGTAAGCCTTCACATAGCTCGGAGGTATCAGTCTGACCGTATGACCAAGCGCCTGAAGTTCGCGGCCCCAATGATGCGCTGATGGACATGCTTCGATCCCAACCAGCTGGCAAAAATACTCCAGCACCTTTGCCCGACTTACCCGCTTGCGATCAAGACCGCGCCCGTAACATCGATCCGATGCACCTGGAACACCGACTTCGCAATATCCAGACCAATCGTGCTAACCTCGCCCATGGACGGCTCCCTCAACGGGCAGATCAGGCTTCCCAGCACGCCCGGCATATTCCGGCGGTGCCAACGTGGCCGGCTTGGCGATGTCAGGCGTGCTGAGCAACATCGCCGATGTCCCGGCTGGTCACAGGTACGAACTGCAGATGAGGCAGTGACGACCATCTTCGAGACCGGCCGGTCCTGTCGCCCGCCGCAGCCTTGGGCAGCGGCATGCCATCGAGCGCCGGGTCGCCGGGCTCGACCAGATACGTCAGCAAGGCGCCAGGTGTATTGCGTTTGATTTTAGCCAGATCAGCGCGGCGGTGGTGACGATTACTCATGGTGATACCTCGTCGTCTCCCCGCAATCGTTTCTGTCACCCAGTTTGTCGTCGTAGCAAGCCATTTGGTGGTGCCTTGCGTGGCGGGCGTGGCGCGCGGCGGTGCATCATGCTGTAACGCTAGATGTAACGCCAAACGCTCGCGGCATGCGCGCGTTCTGCACGCCCCCGAACAGAACCGCGAGCTGGAGCGCTGCAGCGTTTAAGCCTTGCCGCACTGCTGGCATGTCCTGCACCATTCCGGAAGAATCTCGCCCTGCTCACGACCGTGGGAGACACGGCGGCTCGTGTGTCGGGCATCGAACCTGAACCATGCGTAGTTGTCTTTCCCGGTATGCTTCAAGCCAGGAATCCATTTCAAGCGGCCGACCGCCACGATGTGCGAGCACGCCTGCGCCCAGTCACGTGTTCCAGCAACAGCCACGTTGGCCGATGCGCTCGAAGTGCGCGATCAGCGCATGCATCACCTCGCGGGTGTAGGGCGGGCTGGCGGGCGAGGACATCTTTTAACTTCCGCACGTTCCGATGCCTGTACTGCCGGAAGACGCGCAGAGCGTCGCGCCAGAGGCGCCGTGCCTGACCATTGACGAGCTACTGGCGCAGATCGAGCGCCCCGTCACGCGCCTGACGCCACAGGAGCGAGCTAGACGATGCCCTTTATCAAGGAAGTAAAGTGGAAGCACGTTCCTAGCAGCACCAGCGGCGAGGATAATAAATGGTGAAGCCGCCGCGGCCTAGGCCGTGCTTGGATCGGATCAGTCGGCCATTTGACGGCGCGCAAGGCGCCGAAGGAATTGTTGCTTGGGTCTTTGACATCCCGCTGGAACATTGCCCAAGCGCGGTTCAAACATCTCGATCTTCTGTTTGATCGAACGCGCGACCGCGACCACCGCGTCGGTCCCCTGCCCGATCGCGTTGTTGAGATCGGGCATGCCGAAGTCAGGTCCTATTTCGCAGCAGTCACAATTCAAGCGGGCCGCCGCGAGTCTTCCGCAAAGAGACGTGGCCGACTCATCTAGCGGCGTTCCGCTCGCATAGACAAAGTGGCGGCGATCTCGCTCCTGCCGGAACTGGTAGGGGGCGCCGCTGAGTTTTTTGAATATTCTCTGCCGCTTCGGCGAGAAGCTCTTCCCAACTGAAGCACTCGGCACGCAATCCATGCGGTTACAACCTGTCGAGATCATGGTTCTCCAAAGAGAAAAGACCAAAGGACATGGTCATGAAAACGATGCGCGGAGGCGAAGATGTGCGCGGCATCCCGTTGAGCGATCTAGATGTAAGCGAACCTAGACGATTTCAAGATGATAGCTTATGGCCTTGCTTCGAGCGGCTGCGAAGGGAAGATCCCGTTCACCACTGCCAAGACAGCCCATACGGACCATATTGGTCGATAACGAAATACCGCGATATCGTGGCCGTCGATACAAATCATAAAACATTCTCGTCAGAGCAAGGTGTCACGATCCTCGACGTGCCCGAGGAACATTGGACACCGAGTTTCATCAAGGTGGGTCCTCCCAAACATGCCGCGCAGCGCAACACCGTAAGTCCGATACTCGCACCGGACAATTTGGAAAAACTCGAAGGATTAATCCGCAGTCGCGCTAGAACAATCCTTGATGGCCTGCCGCGCAATGAAGCCTTCAACTGGGTCGATATGGTCTCGATCGAGTTGACGACGCAGATGCTGGCCACGCTTTTCGACTTTCCGTTCGAGGATCGCCGGCTCCTGACGTACTGGTCGGACGTAGCCGTTGCAGCGCCGACGGTTGGGCAGGCGATCGACAGCTGGGGCAAGCGAAGCGCAATCCTGTCCGAGTGTTTGACATATTTTACTCGGCTTTGGCGGGAGCGGATAAATGCCGAGCCACGATTTGATCTCATTTCGATGATGGCGCACTCGTCCGGGACTCGGCATATGGAGCCACGTGAGTTTCTTGGCAATCTCATTCTACTGATCGTGGGGGGCAACGACACCACGCGCAATTCGATCACCGGTGGCCTGCTGTTCATGAACCAGCACCCCTCCGAGCTACGAAAGCTACGAGATAACCCCGCCTTGGTGTCGAGCGCTGTGTCCGAGATTATTCGATACCAAACGCCCATCGCACATATGCGCCGCAACGCCACCGCGGACATCATCATGGGAGGCAAACAAATCAGGCGAGGCGACAAGGTCGTAATGTGGTACATCTCTGGCAACCGGGACGATGAGGTCATCGAGGACGCCAACAAATTTACGATCGATCGCAAGAACGTGCGCCAACATCTCTCGTTCGGATACGGCATCCATCGTTGCCTTGGTCGACATCTCGCGCAGCTGCAACTTAAAGTCCTCTGGGAGGAGATACTGAATAAACGCATGGAGGTCGAGGTCGTTGGCGATCCGGAGCGCGTTGCATCGAACTTCGTGCACGGTTATTCCGCACTCCCGGTCCGAATCATAGTCTAGGCTGTGACGCCCTGAAATGACGCGTGAGCTACACGGCAGGACCGTCGTCGGCGCCCTGATGACTAGTTACGCCACTGCACGCGGACCGGCGCGCGCCCCGGCTGGAGCCGGCACCTCTTGACCAACTTGGTCCGCCACTACGCTTCGCATGACGCATCTCTCAAAGGCATCAAGTCCATGTCCGGGAACTCTGTC
The DNA here is from genome assembly GCF_023074015.1 of Bradyrhizobium sp. 142. Classification (NCBI taxonomy): domain Bacteria; kingdom Pseudomonadati; phylum Pseudomonadota; class Alphaproteobacteria; order Hyphomicrobiales; family Nitrobacteraceae; genus Bradyrhizobium; species Bradyrhizobium sp. 142. The sequence goes on along the minus strand of NZ_JADPKQ010000394.1, from coordinate 42,298 downwards.
ACAATCAGATTCAGACCGGAGCACGGGCGTATAAGGTGATAGGTAAGCGGCAAAGAGACCCGCAAACCCGAACCTTTGGCCGCAGCCGTCCTCCGGTGGCGGCTTATCGCTTCGAAGACAGGCGCTCCGGCGAATGCGCTGTTCGCTATTCAGTGGCCTTCTGCCCGCGCAGAAGCCGGCCGCCGACCGGCGTGCGGCCTGATCCTGAACCCCTGCGGCCATCATCGTCGGCAGCAACCGCAGCTGCAGCGCCCATCATCATCATGGCGGTGTCAGGCCGCAATGAATGCGCGATCATCGCGATCCGTCATCGGCGCTACCGGTCGATCCAGAGCGGGCGCGGGGCGACGGGCGGACCAACTTCACCGCATGGTCCGGCCTCGAGGGTGCGTGGCCACAGGTTCACATACACGCGTCAGCGACGGTCTGGTCAGGCCGAGGAGCATCAGTTCTTCTTCGGCACGAGGTTGAGACTGACGGCGCCGCAACTGCAGCGGAGCACTTCCTTGTCACCCTTGATGGGCGAAACGCAGAGGAATTCGCCGCAATCGGTGTTGGGGCACTGCATCATTTGAAGCAATTGTTGAAACGAACTCACGACCGCAGCGAATTCCTTCGATTGCAGGTCCGCCCAGGCGTTGTAGTGAACCGCCTTGTTGATCATCCACTCTTCGGACTTTGTCGCCGCCACCCGCTTTTTGGATTCTATCTGGAGCGTTTCGGCATCCTGAATATTTTTCCCCCATGAGGACGCGGAGTCGCGCGCCTCTTTGAGGCGGGCCTTCCATGCGGCCAACACCCCGAGCCAGAGATCGCCCAGGTCGTATTGTCCGTTTCCATGATATTCGATGCGAGCGCGCAGATTATCCGCAAGGATCGTCGAGGTGAACTCCAGATAGCGTCGCAAAGTCCCTGCCGCCAAGGATACATTGTCATTGGCGAGGTGTTTCTGGATCTGCGTCCAGACGTCACCTTCGTTCCAGACCTGTGGGCCACTGTCGACCGTCCAGCCGCCAAAGCTAAGAGTGCTCTGAACCAGCTTTTCGCTCTGCATGAACTTGAGCCACACGCCGTCGTGAGTGGTCAGGACAAACTGCGTGTTTGGAAATTTCTGCTTCAGGAGCGCGCAAACCTCACGACGATGGCCGGCGTCGACCGACATCAGCACATCGTCGAGGACGGCAAGCGTAAATCCGTCGCCGAGCGTGTGCTTCACCAGTGCAAGATAGAGGCAAAGCCCCATGCCATCCTGATGGCCCTCGCTGTGGTAGGCCCCGGGAGGAAATCTGCCTCGTCCGTAAAAGTCGACATCGAAGGCCAGTTTGCCCAATGATGCAGAGAGCTTGCCCTCGAACTTGGCCTCATCGTCGCGGTTGATGAAACTGTAGTATTCGGTGAAGTCCTTCTGCACCTTGTCGTAGATGCCTTCCAAGATTGCGGTGCTGACCGTGCCGTAGTGGCTTAACACCGCAGAAGCTGTTTCGGCCTGCTGGGCCGCGATATTGAGGGTCTGCTGCGTCCCACGGCATTGATCGTATTTCTCCTGGGCGACGATCAAGAATTCCTTGGCTTCTTCCTCCTTTGAAGGGTCGGAGAGCGTATCGATATAGGCCGCCAGACGATCGGTGGGCTGAAGCAACTCGACCGCGGGCGATGCCCCCAGTCGACCAAGGGCTTGCAGCGCCTCGGCGATCGCTGCCGGGTCGCGGACGACCTTGTCTAGTGTGTCGCGGTCACCGTCGACGGCCTTTGCGTGGGACCGCAGCGACGCGGCATCTATAGGAGGATTGGCCTTTTCGCACCATTCGGCCACTTTGCCCGCGTCAAGCGCCACAGCCCGCAGGTGAGCCGCGAGGGGGTCGATCGCCAGGGCCAGTTGCTTCAATACGGTCGAGGCTGCATCTGCCTTTGCGATCTTCTCTTGAAGATGCGCTGCCAGCAGGGCCATCTCCCAGGGACCGTCGCACAGCGGACAAGCGTCTCCTTCGACGAGCTCAAGACCCCGCTCAACCAAGGCGCGCTGCTTGACAACCCTTAACAGAGCCGGATCGTCCGTGAGCTGGGCGAGAGCGGCCACTGCTTCAGACTTTGCGCCAGCTATGGTTGTTTCCTGTGAGACAGCCAGCCTCTTCAGGAAGCTCGCAAGGTCATTGTTGGCGCTGAGCTTGGAGAACGGCTGCGACGCCCCGTGCTCGGCATCTGGATTGATGCCTACCTTCAAGGCATTTTCCGGCGCGAGGTCCGCCACAGGATCGAGCTTCAGCACAGCTCGACGAGCATTTACAGAAGCAAGCAGATCAGTTTTGTTTGGGGTGGCAATGCCGAGATGGCGAAAGAAATCGGACTTGGTCCGCCGATCCTCCGCCTCGGCCCTTCCGTGGTCGCGTTTTGCATCGTTGGCAACGCGTTGGAGTGAGACCCGCAGCTTTTCGAGCTGATCAAGGCGCAGCAGCTCTTGGACGTATTGTGATCGTTTGCCTGCAGGAACGAGAATGTATTTGATGATTTCTCGACGAGACAGGGCAAACTCAGGATGGGTTTCGAGCTGCGCCAGAAGCGCCCTGGTTTCAGCACTGCTCGGCTTGAGTACCGCGGCGCCTGGATTCTTCACGCTCCGCTCGATTATGAAGCTCTTTTTGAGAGCGGGCGCATAGACCTGCAGGCGAACGAACGCGCTTTCGGGCTTTTTGCTCGCGTCGACATGTGGAGCGTGCGCCTTGACACTCAGCTCCGCCGTGCCCGCGCCGCCGAGACGAGTGATGTTCCCGGTGAGGGCAAATTCGATCGCATCCACGATGCCGCTCTTGCCAGTACCGTTCGGCCCCGCAATGCCAAAACTCCTTCGGCCCAACGAGCGCTTGAGATGACGAATTCCACGGAACTCGACAATTTCGATTTCTTCAATCTGGATCATTGCTCGGCTCAGCAGCGTTGAAAATGGCCGCCCGCAGGCTCTCGGCGTCCAATTGATGATCCGCCAGTGCCTTTCGCAGCGCCGACAAAGACGCCGGCGAAAGGGTTTTCTGGTCCTCGAGCTTTTTCAAGAAGGCATCGACAACGGATGAGACCGTAGATGAAAAGGGAAGATCGTCAGCGGCCATATGGTTGCTATTCCTGGGCTGGCCACCTGCTTCTGTGCGGCAGCGTCAATCGCGAGACGTCTCGACAAACAGCGATTCCGGACGTGGTCCTAATGCTTGTGCACAATGCGCCGCTAATCGCTTACGTTACTAGCCGGGCAAAGCCGCCCAGAACGCTTCGCCAAATGAATTGAGATTAGAACTGAGCCACCCAACTGGCACGATGAAGCCGACTTGAAAGCGCTGCCTGAAAATCAATCAAGCCGACCGATCGACCATCGGAAAAATCTGCCAGTGACCTCGGCCGGAGTTTGTCTTGAACTGGGTTAGCGAGCACACCGCGGAGGCCAAGCCGACGCAAACGAAGCAAAGAACGCTGCCCTCTCAAGCTTGACATATTTTCCTGCCCCAGCCCCGTGGCGGGCCTCATTTTACCCGCCACGGCAGCTGCGAACTAGGCTAGGCGGCCGCAATGTTCGCAGCGCGGCCGCCCTCCGGTGCCGGAGGCGAGATACTGCCGTTCGATGTTATTGCCCTGGGTACACTTGTCGTTGTCGTGATAGACGTTTCGCGCACCAGGTTTTCGTTGAATGAAATGGTGAAACTTTCGACATAAATCGGTCCCCGACGGAGATGGGTGTATTTGTTCGTACATGGTAGCAAACATGAGGGTTTGAATTGATGCAATGACTCTCGAGCCAGCGCTTAAATTTGGCGCTGCATCGAATTTTTCGACGAATTCCACCATCGATGACAGCAGACCGGCCCTTGCGGGACGCAGATCGAGCTTGAGTTATGTCAGTTATTGGGACGCCCCACGACGCCAGCAAAATCAAGATAGACTGCCTCACCGACCTGCACACGACGAAGGTGCTGCCGGTATGCGCCGCTGCTGGTCTCGTATATCTTTTCAATCGTACGAGGCACGTCCTGTCCATCATCGATAAAGACCTCTGCGAGCGCACGACCGGTCATCGTTGCCGGTCGCGAAAGGCCCAGAAGACCGAGCACTGTCGGCGCAATATCGCAAATGTCTGAGGGAACTTGCGAGACGAAGCCGTTTTTGATCAGCGGTCCCGCCAAAATGCCGACCGACGACATCTCCTTGGCATGCAACCCGCCGTGCACTCCGAAGCCGACCGCCCCATCCGCACTCCAGGTGCGGCCCATAAGGCCAAATGGATCGAGACTGTCATCCGACCGGAACGAGAACAGAATGTCCGCCGATCGGGCATGGTCGGCGAACACCAAATGGCGGGCAAAGCTGCCCGGTGCAATGCCATCGACCGCGCCACCCGCGGTAAACACCGGACCACACCAGGGCCGCTCCATCATCGATCCTACTGTGCGGCGGATAACGGCGTCCGATGGCTCGGTGAGGTAAATTGCTCCGACTTGACCAGGTATGACGATGGCATCGATCCCGGCCGCCGGTGCCGGGCCGCAGCGCAGCCCGGCAGCCTCGAGCGTCTCAAATAGATCGGCCCGCGCATGCACCGTCACATGTCCATGATCGGAGGCGGCGATCAGGTGCACGCCAAGGGAGACGCCCTCAGCCTCCCACCAATCGAGCACGCGGCCCAACTGCCGATCGACAAAGCTGATCGCTTCCAGCGTCTTTGGCGCGCCAGTCCCACAATCATGCGAGGAAATATCGGGCTCGCCGAAGGAGAGAATTGCGACGTCGGGCCGAATTTGAGGCCAGATTACGTCGAGGAACGCTGAAGTCAGAAAGGCTTGAGAGGCAAGATCTGGGTTGCCGGGGGGCGGCGGCGCAGGCGTCGGCCCCAGCAGGGTCTCCACCTGTCTGAGCATCTCGGCGGAGGTCGCGATGCAAGGGAAGTGGCCGGAGAGCGTCACTTGTCTGAACTTTCGAGCTTTATGGTTCAGCAGGCGCGTTGCCCCCGCCGAGTTGGAAGCGAGGACTGAGAAGGTCCTGCCGTTCGCCGCGAGGATCTCACCAAGTGATGGCACACCGAGTAGATGGCCCTCGCTCGCGGCATCAAGGTGCTCGATCAGGCGCGCGTCGCTCGTGTCGACAGAGCGCGGTATCGGCGACTGCCTGTCGAGATATTGATTTCCAATGATGCCGTGGCGATCCGGCGTCGCGCCAGTGACGAGGCTCGTGAGCGCTATTCGTGTTTCACTGGGATAGACGGTGCGCTGCCTGGCCAGCACCGCACCGCGGTGCTGGAGCCTGACCAGATTCGGCGTCAAAGATGGTTTAACGAGATCGGGTCGAAGCCCATCGAACAGCACGATGAGAACCCGATTCCGGTTCGGTCGGTCGAACATGCGTAAAGCTTTCGTCTAGCTGGAACGTAGCGGACCGGGAGCGACCAGGACTTGGCTGGCGCAGCCCAGCGCCATTGACTTGGAGCCGAGGCTGATCGCTAGCGCGAGCGCAATGCGGGTATGGCGCTCCCAGCCATGCTGACCAAAGCCCGGCCAGCGCGACGGCCGGTCCCGAGCCGGGATTTAGCGGCGTGCGAGCGCCAGCAGCTCTCCTCAGCCGTAGATCGGCCCGGCTTGTCTTGGACGGAGGCTGCGGCGTCAGTGGTTTGGTCTGATCATGATCGCCTGATGCACCTCTGCGGGCGCAGCGCGAAGCCACGGAATTCATCACAGGCCCCGAGGATCGCCCAAATCCGGCGAGGACGTCAGGTAGGATGTCCAGCAAGCCGTCGATAACATGGCCTCGCAAGCAAGGGTGGCAAAAGCCGCGTCCAAGAGAACCTGCTCGGCGCCCTAGCCGATCCTGATCTGGTCGACGTCGCGATTGAGCCAGGAAGCGTGACTGATGCTGCCCGCGGATCGTTTCGCGTGGCGGCTTGATTCCGGCGAATGCGATGCATCTCGTGTGCTTGGCAGGCTTTTCACAGCTGTGGCGCTCGCAGACACCGGTCGGCGTCTCGAAAATTGATATGCCCTGACTAAGCGTGATCGTATCGACGCCGGGTGCGCGCCGCTGGGCCGCTCGATTTGCCGGCGTTGCTCTCGAAGGGAGGGACCCGTTGAGCCATTCTGGCAGGAGTGACAAGTTGGAAAGCCTGCAAATCGCCAGGGACGCCTTGAGGATTCCTACTCGCACTCAAACGAGCTAACCACTTTGGCTATCGTTTTTTGAAATGAAATGATCGAAAAATACGATGCTAGTCGAGTTACTATCTCTTGTTATGTTATCCCTGCAGTCGCGCCGTGACGCGAAACCTTCAATTTTCAGTGCGTCTTGCGTTCGGCCCGGTCACAACCGCACGGGCGAGCATCCCGGCGTATCGTCGCCGCTTGCCATCAGTGATGCGCGCGCATCAGAGAGGGCGACTTGCTAAGTGGCGGAACCGCAGGACGAGGATCGCCGCATAGATTGTGACTCCGGTCGACAAGCCAATCCATATACCGACGGCGCCCAAACCGATCTTCAGACTGAGCCAATAGCTGAGGGAAAAGCCGATCAGCCACCAAGCAATAGTCGCAAACAGCAGCGGCACCCGCGTGTCCTTCAGCCCGCGCAGGCCGCCTGCCGTAATGCACTGGGCGGCGTCAGTGATAAAGAGGGTTGCGCCGACGATGAGGAGCTTTGCAGCGAGGCTGATCGTTGCCTCGGAATCGCGGGCCGCTCTGCCCAGAAACAGCTCCACGATCTCAAAACGCGCGGTGATCAACGTAAGCGTTAGCGTTGCAGCTATGACCATACCGAGCAACATCGCCGCCAGATTCGCCCGCTTGACGCCTGCACGGTCATCGCGGCCGGCGGCATGGCCAACGCGCACGGCAGCGGCCGTCCCAATGCCGAGATAAATCATAAACAGGGTCGCGGAAATCTGAACAACAATCTGGTGAGCGGCCAGTGCGCTGTTGCTGATCAAGCCCGCAAGGAGCGACGTGGCCCAAAATAGTCCCGACTCGATCAATGAAGCGATGGAGATCGGCGTCCCAATTGCGATGAGCTGCCGCATTGCGCGCCAATCGAACCGCCAGAGATCCGCAAGCACATGGTACTCACGGAACGGCCGGCGCAGTGCAGCGAACCACAAGCCGGCCAAAAACATGCTGCAGTTGACCAGCGTGGTCGCAAGACCTGCCCCGAATAGCTCCAACCGGGGCAGCCCAAGCTTCCCATAGGCCAGAATATAGACCAACAACGCATTGAGGGGGATGGCTGATAGCGTAATCCAGAAGACTGGCTGTGGCCGATTGACCCCACCCATGAAACTGCGGATAGCCAAAAACGCCAGTGCCGGAGCCGTGCCGAGGGCTAGTCCGAAGAGGTATTGCTGGGCGAGCTGCGCCACATCTGGGGTCTGGCCCAAGGCGAGCAGTATTTGCTCTGCTCGCAGCGCCACAGCAATGATCGGGAATGACAGGATCAGGGCCATCCATAGGCCCATGCGCAGCGAGCGCCGTACCGCGCCTAGATTATTTTCCCCAAACGCCCGCGCCGCCAAAGGCGCGATGGCACTTAGTAGTCCCACGCCGAAGGTGACGCTAATGAGATAGAGCCGGCCTGCCAGGGCTGCCGCGGCGAGCGCCTCAGCGCTGATGCGCCCGATGAAGGCAAGATCAGTCGTCATCATCGCAACCTGCGCAACCTGCGTCAGCACCATTGGTAACGCGAGTTTCGCGGTTTCGCCGAGCTCGATAGAGAAGCGACGGATAGCCGCCCGTCTCGTCCCTTCTGGTTGCGAGATTAATGGCGGCTTTGTCTTGGCTATTTTGTCCATATGATCATGCCGCCGTTTGCGTCGGCGAACGAAATACCGCTTCTTTCACTAGAGTATTACGTTCTGAGGTGAATTCGCGGTCAGCCTGAGATGTTGCTCGCGGGCAGCCTCATGCGACCGCACGTTTAGACGCAAAAACGGACCACGGCTTGGACGCTGGGCTTCGATCAGCGCGGCTCCGATTTTCGCATGCGATAAGCGCCAAGAAGAGGTTGCAAATGCCGCGCCAGAATTGGCCAATCACCGCAATCGTGCAATGGTAACGGCGCGCATCGGGATCGAGCGAGGTCGATCATGGAGGCGATTCATGCGCAGGCCACTGCGTTGATGCCAAAGATTGGAGGCCCGAAGTCGGACCCGATCCATGCCATGAACTGAAGACTTATCATCCCGCAAGCCATCCCTGCACTCCTGAGCAATCGATGGGATCTCACTCTTCAAAGCCCATGCCAACTGCGACGGCTTGAATAGATGCTCGCTCTTCTCCACGCGGACTTGTCGGGAGATCGACAGCACGTCGCAAACAAGACAACCGGCATCGCCCGATCACCCGCGAGAAGGCGGCGATGCGACCACAAGGCGAGCGTGATTTCATCGGTTAGGAAGACCTAGCGGGATTGACTCGTTTGCTCGACTGGATCACAGATATCGATATGCAATCACATTGATGAGCTGCGTGGCCTCGATCCCAGTCTTGGCACCTTGGAAAATGAAGTGTTCTCGGCATTGGTGGCATAAGTCAGGAAGCCATAGACGTCGATCGTGACTTCCCCTTCCTAGGCCTTGCGCAGGCTTGTCCAGGAAAGGCTGCATATGAATGCGGTACTGTGCTGCCTCGTTAGCTTTATCCGGCAAGGTTTTCGTGTGAAAGCGCTGATGTGCGCTACCCGGCCGTGGCTAGCGCCGGTATCGTCGGGATTTCATTGAATCTTTGCGTGCGCATGTGAGCTTTCAGCTGTCCATATTGAAGATACTTGCCGGCCAGCCGGGCGGCCGAGCCGCTCTTGAAGTCGTCAAACAGCACTTGGCCATCTTTTACACCAGCGGACCCGAGTGGGCGGCGCGCATGAAGCGCATCGCGAGCCGCGAGCCGAACCTCGATATCTTCGGACAAAAGCTCATCGACCGGGAGGTGGGATACTGGACCATCACTGAGGAGGGACGGAAGGTCCTTGAGGCCCTTGAGAAGGTCGATCGATGTGTGGCGCAAGGCCAGCCCGAGGCACAGGCCGATGAGCCAGCTGCCGATGAGCGACCGCCATTGCCGGCTGCGCCGCCACGACCGATCGCCCGCAGGAACCGTCGTCGGCGTAAACGGTTGTGGACGCGTGAGGGGCGCTCAGCGTGAGAGGTACCTATCGCGCGGAAGTCCTTATGGTCAGGCAGTTCTTCGATTAGATCGCGGAACTTCGGTTTGGAAATAATGCAATGGCAATGGGGACTGTGAAGTGGTTCAACGCGGCCAAGGGATACGGCTTCATCCAGCCAGAAGACGGGGGAGCTGACGTCTTCGTTCACATCAGCGCGGTCGAGAAGGCCGGCTACACCAATCTCGCGGAAGGCGTTCGGGTCAGCTACGAGCTGATGGCTGGTCGTTCGGGCAAGATGAGCGCCGAAAATCTGCGCATCGGCTGATCGACTTGCCCTGAGGAATCTGCCAAGCTTTGGCGTTTCTGGATTAGCTTCTGGCTTGCGCGAGAAGCATCGACCGTTTCCTGTCCGACGCACGATCAGCGCTGCGCATCGGAGCGCCGTGCGAAGCGCTTATCGGGATCGCATTCTCAAGCAGACATTGCAGCGAGGGATGCGACAAATCTCTCGGCTGCTTCAACGCGCGAACACTGGATCCGCTGGTTCACTCCGTTGGACGAGCGAAGATCGATTTCACCATAGGCAGATCGGTAGTTCCCGGGTGTTGTTGAAGCGCCGGTCCGGGCCGCCCTTACGATTCACGTAGCGCCAGGTCTGGTCTACGACAGTCGCGTCGGCGGGCGGCGTCTCTTCCTCGATAAAGCGAGCGCTTCGAAACATGAATTCAACGTCTTCGTAGCCGAACCCGGCAACAGTCTTGCCGGCGGTAACCACGATCGCGTCAGGTGTCAGATAGAACGTCTCTTTTCCGAGTGGCAACTTCAGGAAATCGACGTTGCTTTTGACCAGCGGTGGCTTGTCCCTGCCTAACAAAATCTGGTGTCTTTGAATCAGCTTCGAGGCGCCCGCGTTGCGTTTCCAGTCCGCTTCTTGTCGCTCAAGAGGGACATTCCATATGCGACCACAACTCGCCAAGTCATGGAATGCGCCGCTCAGGGCCTCAAACCGCGCTGACTGCTCCGCTGAGAGCTCGTACACAAGCGACACGGTACTCGTTTCGCGGCAATGGATGGCCAGAGATCCGAGGACAAGAACCACCCCAGCAGTCAGGACAAAGGCTGCAACAGGAGGAGCGGCCGAAGCTGAACCCGCGAGCATGAGGGCACTGACCGCGAAGAGCGCCGACAATATCGCGATGAGTATCTTGTATCGGCGCCAGCGGGATCGGCCGACTGCCAAGGTTTGAGCAATCTCGATGGTCGAGTTGGCGACGAGTTCATCGATCGAAGCACCGTCGATGACAGTGCCGATTGGTTCACGGGTTGGGGAATTGGGCGCTTCCGGCAGAGGGGGCGGCGATGCGCCGTCCGATGCGTATGGCTGATAGGACGTCCACGAAACCCCCGAGTCTGGCAGGCCGACGGTCGTTCTCGTGCCGCGCGGCCCGATGGTGTAATGCAGTCCGCGCGGGCCAAGCGAGACGCTCGCTCCACTGCCGCTTAGATTTAAGCGGACGCCCGGGACAATCTTAAAGCTACGGCGAAATCGGAAACCCATCTGGAAATCGGTCGCAAGTTGTTCGTTTGCTTCTTATCGCGCATAGATCGAACGCCTTCAAGAGCGCGAGACAGGAGACTACAGATCATTTGAAAGCCGCCCGGACCGGGAAGCGCAAGCCGCTCAGTCCGCAATATAAGGGATCTCCGAGCGCTTGATCGTCAAGCGCATACGATGTGTGGTCAGCAGGGCTTCCACGGCGATTGTTTGCTGTCGCCCCAACGCGGGCCCGATGATGATTTCTTCGATGCCGCAATTATTGGGATGAAGAGCAGCATTGTTGATGACGACTTTGTCGAACAGACAAGCCCGGTAAGGAACAAGTCCGGCTGGTGAGACACGTGTCTTCAGGTCGCCAGGCCAGGAAACTCCAACCCAAATCAGGCGCGACTCCCGCTCCTCTTGGAAGTGTTGGTTCTTGAGAACAAGAGCAGTCTTCAACGCATGCGGCCACCAGGTCCTGACTTGCGCGCGGGCGCCCTCCGGCTCATCCGTTCCTTCCACCAGGCGTCCGATGAGCAGCGTCACCGCCCTATCAGCCGCCGCTCGCTGTTGCTCTGAGTCATAGAGGACCGGCGTGATATCAAAGTCCTGGGCTGCAGCGTTCTGCAAAAGCCAGTCTGCACTGAAGCCGATTGAGAATCCTTGTCCACGATTGTAGCCTCGCCATTGCGAGAGCAGATCGCCTTCAGATGTCAGAGATCCGACGAAGCCATGAATTTCGCTGCTATGTTGACGAAAGAGTGCGACCGTCTCCCAGGCAAGCGATGAGATATCTCTGATCTCGGCGCCACGACGGTCAATTGCGTCGAGGACGATCTTCCAGCCGTGCAGAAACTCCGATGTATCGTTGAGAAAGCGATAGTGTGACGTCCATAGCGAGCGGCTGGCCACGATGTCATGGAGACCTGCGGCGGTTGTGTAGTGGTACAGAATCATTCGTTTACCTCGATAGCCGTGCAATGGATTTCAAACAAACGCGATGCCGGACGCTTGCGGCCAACTTCGACAGCAGATCGCGAACATCTCAAACGCGGATCTTCATCGAGACTGGCCGAAGAAATTCTATTGAGAGCTTGACGGAGCTTTCTGGCTCCACCTGTTGCGTGTTCGTGATAGCAGCACCTCAGCGGATAGAATGTGGGCACACTGTATCTGCAGTTAAAACCTCAGCTGCCTCTGTCGGGTTTAGCGCATCTGCAGCGCCGAGATGGCTCGGTCAGAGCTAAGGCTGCGTTGGCCAATACTCATTGTGAGTACTATGGGGTCCCCACGGAGCTTTACTATTGCCGGTCGCGCTGAATGCCAAAGGAACGACCTTGAAGTTGAGTCCGTTGCCGATCAGGTGAGGCATAGTGACCGTCGCAGGTGGCGGTCACCGGGAATCGGCCCGCCAAAAACAGGCCGAAAGTGAACCTCGGCTCTTTCTGCCAGCCGACTTCCGGCGTATGAGCTTGAGACAGGCAGTGCTCGATCAGATCGCCAAACGCGACCCTTTGGTCATTGAGTAGCCAGGTCTTAAGACGGCCTAGACTCAGTGCAAACTGCACGCGCGAGACTCGATACAAATTCACGCCCACCAGCACCGATCGTCGCGTCACAAGCCTGGTCTCCCGGGTTAGGTCGCCTTCCCGATCCCGCGAACAGCGCGATCCCTATCCTCTCTCGTTTTCCGACCAGAGAGATGAAGCTCTGCCATTGTCCCGCCAGCCGCAGATTCAAGATCAAGAATCCAAACGTGATGCTCGCGCGCAGCGCCGTTGTCAGCTGCCGACATTTTATCCCGAGCTCATCATCAAGGCCAGAAGATTATGGCCTGCTCTGAAGTTTCGCCTTCACGCCAATGATGGTGCGTGTGTACGTCACCACATGATTAGCTCATGCAGCCGATTGGTGATATCGCCACGCTCGCGAATGCTGGCAACACGATCTTGGCGTCGGTGAGCAACAACTCACATGCCCATCTGGTCCATCAAGCCCAGCCGGTCGGGCCACCCTGGGCATCGTGCCTCCGGTCAATAAAGCGCCCTTCCCTATTCGTGCGGCCGCCGCGAGATCGCTGCAGCTTGTCGAAAGGCATGATGTTGCGGGGCTGAGGGATCGAAAGCAGGGTTCTGGAGGGCTCATGATAATGTCTTATCGATCCGATCGCGTAGCCAATCGCCAACGAGCGAAATCGACAAAGTGGTGAGCGAGATGACCAGCGAAGGGAGCACAAGGATCCAGGGAGCACGGGTCAGATAGTCACGACCGTAGCCGACCATATTGCCAAGCGACGTAAGCGGCGGCTGCACTCCAAGTCCAAGAAAGCTAAGGCCGCTCTCGAGCAAGATGACGTCCGGAAACGCGAGCGTCATGGTGACGATCAAAGTCGACGCGATGTTCGGCATGACGTGGCGCAGGTAGACGCGCCATGGCCTTGCGCCAAGCTGGCGTACGGCGATCACATAGGCTTGCTCGTTGGAACTCCTGGCAAGCGCGCGGGTGACACGCGCGTAGCGTTCCCATCCGTGCAGACCAATGAGCGCCACGAAAAGGAGCAGAGAGTTGCCGAAGAAAGCAAGCACCGCGAGCGCCAAAACGAGAAACGGCATGCTCGCCTGGAAATCCACACAACCGAGGATGACCTGCTCCACCCAGCCGCGGAAGTGAGCGGCCAAAATGCCAAGCGTGATGCCAATGACGGCGCCGATCAACGTCGCTCCGAAAGCGATAAGTAAGCTGATGCGGATGGATATAATCAGGCGCGCCAGCACGTCCCGGCCGAGTTCGTCCGAACCGAAGGGATGCGCGATGGTTCCGCCGAGGCCAAGAGGTGCAGCAAGGCGATGATGAAGGTCGAGGGCTGCATAGTCATAAGGGGCGAGGCGATCAGCGAAGATTGCGACAAGAAGCATAAGGCCTAGCCACGCAACCGCTATTGCGACCCCGCGGTCGCGCCACCACCACAATCTGCGCATCCTCCAAGTCGGCAGAACTCGATCTGCGGAAATGCTCGACAATTATAGCCTCCCAGAGCGCAACTCACGCATACGTGGATCGAGCACGCCATAGAGCAGATCGATCGTGACATTGGTGGTAATCATGGCGGCGGCCACAACGAGCAGGATGCACTGGACGACAGCCAAATCACGACTCGCAACTGAGACGACCAGCAGGCTGCCAATGCCTGGCCACGAAAAAACGCTTTCGACGAGCACCGTTCCCGCGATGAGATTGCCAACCATGAAGCCGACGATGGTCAGCACCGCTATCGCGCCGTTGGGCAGAGCGTGGCCGGTCACGACTCTCGCCCAAGGCACACCCTTGGCGCTGGCGGCACGGATATAGGGCTGCCCAAGTACCTCGAGCAGGGCGCTGCGGCTGAAGCGGGCCAAAACGGCCGCACCACCCAGACCGAGCGTGATGACGGGCAGCATCAAATGCTGCCAAGTGCCTGCACCGCCCGAGGGGAACCAAGAGAGCTCGACTGCGAAAGCCAATACGAACACGAGGCCGAGCACGAAAGATGGCACGGTGAAGCCCACGACCGCTACCATCATCACCAATCGATCCGCGATGCTATCTCGTTTGAGAGCCGCGTAGATGCCAGCCGGAATGCCGATCAACAGATTGAGGATCAGTGCCGGCGCAGTCAGCATCAGCGTGACGGGAATGCGCTCGGCCACGACAGTGATCGCGGAACGCCCGTCACGCATCGATTGGCCAAGGTCACCATGAACGACCGCAAAGAGGTATTTGAGGTATTGCACCCAGAGTGGCGCATCGAGCCCCCAGGTCTTTCGAAAGGCCTCGACCGCCTCCGCCGGGGTTTCCGGCGACAATAACGCGCGGGCGGGATCGCCAGCGGCGCGCAGCACCATGAATGCAAATGTGACCACAACTGCGATGGTCAGCAACGCGCGCGCCAAGCGGACCACTATGAAGCGAGCCATCATACCTCCTTGTCGAGTTCGGCACCATGAGCGCCGATCAGATGGCAGGCGACGCGGCGCCCGTCGGGAACGGATCTGAGCTCAGGGACGAACCGCGCGCAAAGTGGAAGCGCTACCGGACAGCGAGGATGGAATGCGCAGCCGCCCGGTCGCGCAGCCGGATCGGGCGGATCTCCTTGCAGGATCGTGCGAGACCGATGTCTCCCCGGCCTGGGCACCGCGGAAACGAGCGCCCGCGAATAGGGATGCAAAGGATCCAGAAGAACCGCCTCAGAGGCGCCTTCCTCGACGATGGCGCCGAGATACATCACAGCAATCCGATCGCTGATCAGCCGGACTACTCGCAAATCATGGCTGATGAAGATCATCGCCATGCGCCGCCGCGCCTGCAAATCCTGCAGAAGATTGATCACTTGCGCCTGGATCGAGACGTCGAGCGCCGATACTGGCTCGTCGCAGACAATGAGATCTGGATCGGTCGCAAGCGCTCGGGCCAGGACAGCACGCTGGCGCTGGCCGCCTGAAAGCTCGTGCGGAAAGCGCCTGAGGTGATCGGCCCTAAGCCCCACATCCGCGAGAAGCGCATTGACCCGCCCCTTTCGTTCCGACTTGCTGCCAAGCCGATGAATTTCGAGCGGCTCGGCTATTTGCGCGCCGATCGTTAAGCGGGGATCGAGCGCACCTAGCGGATCCTGAAATACCATTTGGATTCGCATCCTGAGCCGGCGCCATCGAATATCGCCGATAGCAGGCAAAGCTTCTCCGCCGAAGGTCACCGAGCCGGCATCTGGTCGGTCCAGACCGATCAGGAGCCGGCCCGCAGTAGACTTACCACAGCCGGATTCGCCAACCAGTCCGAGCGTTTCGCCGCGAGCCAGCTGCAGCGAGAGCCCATTGACCGCGTGGACCATCGCTGGACGCTGGAAAAGGCCCTGTGGCAAGCGATATCGACGGACAAGCCCATCAGCTTGGAGCATCGGCGGAGCAATCGTGGTCATGCAGCCACGACCTCGCCCGTGGGCACCTCGCTCGTGACATGCAAGCAGGCAGCCCTGTGTCTGATGTCGCCATCCAGCGAGGCGATCTCAATCGCCCATTCACTGCAGCGTCCGATCCGCCGATCGCAACGAGGAGCGAAAGGACAGCCTGCTGGAAAATCGGCTGCGTTTGGCACGCCCCCCGGAATGGGGAAGAGGCGTTGCCGCGGCGCATCCAGACTTGGAAGAGCCGCAAGAAGACCTCTCGTATATGGATGAGCAGGTTGGTCAAAGAGACGGTCGGTGGGCAAGTCTTCGACGATGTGCCCCCCGTAAAGGACCAGTACGCGTTCACAGATCTCACTGACGATGCCGAGATCATGCGAGATCAGGACCAGCGCCATGCCTGTCTCGCGTTGGATCTGCCGCAGAAGCTCAAGGATCTGCGCTTGAATAGTGACATCCAAGGCGGTGGTCGGTTCATCAGCGATCAAGATGTCGGGTTGCCCTGCAAGGGCCATGGCGATCATAACGCGCTGGTTCTGCCCGCCGGATAATTGGTGCGGATAGGCGCCAAGCCGGCGCGCGGCATCGGGTATACCGACCTGGTCGAGCAGACGTCGCGCCTCGGCAAGCGCCGTGCGGTGGTCCATGCCGCGATGAAGCCGCAAGGCCTCGATGATCTGATTGCCCACCGTGTGCACAGGGTTAAGCGCACTCGCCGGGTCTTGGAAGATGATGGCGATCTGCCCGCCGCGCACCTTGTCGAGGCGAGAGGCTGGCGCATGGAGCAGCTCCTCTCCGGCCAGGCGTACGCTGCCCGTTATGTTAGCACGCCGTGTCAACAGACCGAGCGCTGCAAGCCATGTCACGGATTTGCCGCAACCGCTTTCGCCGACCATGCCCAGCGATTCGCCACGCCTGAGAGTGAGATCGAATCCGCGTAGCGTCGGCACACCGTCGAACGCGACACGCAAACCTGCGATCTGAAGAAGCGCCTCCATGCGAGGTCCCTGCCCTTCTCGCATCATAGGGACCGCATCAGCTCGGTTTGAACGAAGCCCTTGCCACGGCAGGAGAGCAACGATGCTACAGCGGCATCCTCGAGTGGCAACTCCGCCGACATTCGGCGATCGGCGGCATGCATGCTTAGCCAGCGCAATTGTGCGACAGGTGTGCGCGCGCGCCTGGAATTGCTGGTATCGACAACGTCGGCAAAGGAGCACGAATGCTCCCGAAGTGAGATCGTACCATGCGCCTCGGAATGGCCGATGTTCGTGCAGCTTTCGAGTATCGGCCGGGCACCTCCGGCAGCCTTAATCTCGCATCCGATCTCAAGGCGCTCGGCTACTTGCCGGCGCGCTGTCAGATCGTCGGCGCAGTTCTGAGCCACGCTTTGATGAATGCCGCGCAGCGTCCGCGCCTCCCAGGCAACGCGGCTGTCCTCCCGAATCGACTGCGAGACCTTGAACAGGATCGCATGATCGCCAGCGGCAAGATTGTCGTCAGACCAGGTCATCGCCAAGACACTCTGCCCGAGGGCTAGCTCCAAGGGCGGATTGCTATCGCACAATGGTCGATTCAAGGTGTGCGTCATCGCGATCAGGTCCGGATCAGAGCTCTGTTGAACGGGCCGAAATTGAGGTCGAGCGTCAGCCCCGGCAGCCATGGCACATCGTGGCGCTTGCCATAGAACTGGCCCGAGACGTGCAGAATCACGCAAGGCGGATCGATCTCGTTGATGATCTCGAGCATACGACGGATAATCGGCCGGCGCTGTTCGGCCTCGACGGTATCCTGGAGCTTGGCCCCGAGCGCGAAATATTCCTCGTTCCTCCAGACTCCGATCGACTTTGGCAAGGTGCCGCTCGGACCGAATTCACGCCAGGGATGGCCGAGATGATCCAGAAAGAGCGCCGTATTCGACGTATCAAAGATGGCACGCACCGGCTGGCGCTGAATTTGCGCGAAGTTTTCCATCATCTGGATCTTGACGTTCAGGCCAATCGCACGCCACATCTCGATCATGGTCTGCGCACCAGAGACCTGATTGGGGTAGTAATTGTTGAGCAGACGATAGGTGATCTGCTCTCCCCTGTAGCCCGCTTTGGCCAGCAGCTCCTTGGCTTTGACGGGATCATAGGCAAGGGAGGGAAATTCGTGGATGTAGCCTTCGCCGTAGCTCGGCAGCTGGTAGCCGTTCGGAATCGGGAGCCGGTCCTCCCACAAGCTCTGCACGATCAGCTTGCGATCGAGCGCAAGGCTCATGGCGCGGCGAACACGCGCATCCTTCAAGATGGCATCGATCTGATCGAAGACGAGCGAGCGGATATTCTGTACGGCACCACCCACGATCTCGAGATCAGCACGCTTTTGGATGCTCGCGAACTGGTCCGGCGGAATGTCAGTGGCGATGTCGAGCTCGCTGGCGAGCAGGCCGTTCACGCGGGCGGAAAGTTCGGGAATGATGCGATATTCGATGCCATCGAACGGCGGCCGCCCGCCCCAATAGGCATCGTGGGCGGCCAACGAGACGCGAATATCAAGCTTGTGGTCGACGAGCTTGTAAGGACCGCTTCCAACAGGGGCTGTGGTCCAGCGCTCCCACGAGCCCGCCGCCACGAACGCGCGCTGACTGACGATCTCCGATCCCCAAGCAGCCAGGCGCTGCTCGAGGAGCGCGTCGCCGCCCTTGGCATGCACAATGACGGTGTAAGGATCGACGATTTGGACCTTCTCGAGGCGATCAAGCGACTGAAGCGCCTCGGACATTCCGCTGCGTCCAGGTCCCAGCAGGTGGTCAGGACCAAGGCTAAAGGCGACATCTTCGGCCGTCAAAGGCGTTCCGTCATGGAAAGCCACTCCCTTGCGCAAGAACAGCCGCAGTGACTGCGCATTGATTCGCTCCCAACGCTCGGCCAAGCCGGGCCGTAGCGCCATGTCGTGGGCGTGGTCGAAGGTGATCAGCGTATCGAAAAGCTGCGGCATGATCCGGCGAATGGCAGTATCGGTCGCGATGACCGGGTCGAAGGATCGCGGAAATCCGGACATGCCGACCTTGAGGCGGCGACGCGTCAATGTCTTAGGCTCACCCTCCGCAGCACCGGCGCCTGTGCTGGCCAACACGCTTGCGGCAACGGCGCCTGCAATAGCTTGCCGTCGCGTCAGATCGATATGGGTCATCACCGCCTCCGGTTCCACTTCCATTCATACGAATGCCACGCCCGTGAATTCTTAGACCGGCACGGATTTTTGCAGATCACTGAAATTGAGCGCTCGTGTCGCTCAATTTGCGATTGTGCGCGACCTTAAAGACCTGAACTGCTACGGCAGAATGACATTCATCGAATAAGTCGATGTAAGCTTGCGAACATGCGATGGTTGCCGCTCCTAGCGCGGGCTGATGAAGAGGGAGAGCTGAGACGCAACGCACTGCGAACGGCCCAACAGAGCCGCACGAAGAAGCGATACAGTTATCGTAATCTTCGATGATTTTATCCAATGCCGCGATCACCAGGTTAGTTTGGTCGTTCGCGTTCGGATAGATCGCCACGAAACCGCTCATTCGAACTCGAAGGATATTGTGTCTTGTCTCTCGTTTCAGAACGGCTCAAGCTCGTCCGTGCCTCTCAAACCAAGGTCATGACGGCTCGCGCCGCCGAGCTGCGAGATCAGGGCGCCGATGTGATTACGCTCAGCCAGGGTGAGCCGGATTTCGACACGCCGTCCGCTATCTGTGAAGCTGGCATCCGAGCCATCCGCGACGGGAAGACGAGATACACGGCGGTCGCCGGAATCAAGCCACTGCGGGCAGCGATCGGCGAGAGCCTCCGTCGCGATCATGGCCTTAATTACGGTATTGACCAGATCACGGTGGGCTGCGGCGCCAAGCAGGTCGTGTTCAACGCACTATTCGCTAGCCTCGATCCGGGCGACGAGGTTGTGATCCTAACGCCATGCTGGGTCTCCTATCCCGACATGGTGGCGCTGGCCGGCGGCAAGCCGGTGCTCGTCGCCTGCAGCGAACTCGATGGCTTTAAGCTCCGCCCCCGGGCGCTGGAGAAGGCGATCACGCCGCGCACCAAATGGTTGATGTTGAATTCGCCATGCAATCCGACCGGCGCGGTCTACAGCCGAGGTAATTTGCTCGCGCTCGCTGCGGTGTTGCACGAGCGTGCCCATGTGCATGTGCTATCCGACGACATCTATGAAAAGCTCACCTACGACGCCGACTTCGCAACAATGGCCGCAGTCGCGCCGGATCTCTACGAGCGCACCTTAATAGTCAACGGCGTGTCCAAAGCTGACGCGATGACCGGTTGGCGCGTCGGGTATGGTGCCGGACCTCTGGCGCTAATCAAGGCCATGAACCTCATCCAGGGCCAGACCTCTTCGCACACCAGCTCGATTTCTCAATATGCCGCGCTCGAGGCGCTGTCAGGGAGGCGGGACCATATCAAAGAGTTCGTGCGCGCGTTTTTGGAGCGCCGCGACCTTGTTGTCGCCAAGCTGAACCAGGCCAAGGGGCTTGCTTGCCGTGTGCCGGATGGTGCCTTTTATGTTTTCCCCTCTTGCAAGGGGGTTATCGGCAAGCGCACGCCGGACGCCAAGCTGATCGAAACAGACAGTGATTTTGCGATGTACTTGCTCGACGCTTTCGCCGTGGCTGTCGTGCCCGGCAGCGGCTTCATGGCCTCGCCCTATATCCGGATTTCCTATGCTTCCTCGCTCGAGGACCTCAACCGCGCCTGCGACCGAATCGTCGCCGCCTGCGCGACCCTGTCCTGAAAGATATTCTGATGTCCCCTGCCAAAAGCCTGCGCGCCCGCATGGCCGAGACTGGCCTGGTCCACATCATGGCCGCCCACAGCCCATTTTCGGCGATTATCGCGGAAGAAGCCGGATTTGACGGACTGTGGGCGTCCGGCTTTGAGCTGTCTGCGCTTTATGGGCTGCCGGACATGAGCCTCATCTCAATGACACAGCATCTCGACATGCTGCGGGCGATCGCCGGACGCACGAGGCTGCCGATCGTCGCGGACATTGATACGGGCTATGGCAATGCGATTAACGTCATTCACGCTATCACGGAATATGAGCGGGCCGGCGCCAGCGCCGTCGTGATCGAGGACAAGACTTTTCCAAAAGTAACGAGCCTTGTTGCCGACGGCCGTCAGCACCTATTGCGCGTTGAAGAGTTCCAGGGGAAGATCGAGGCCGCCATCACGGCCAGATCGGACCCGGATTTCCTCGTCATCGCCCGCACCGAAGCCTTGATTGCCAGCCTCGGCGAAGCGGAGGCCCTGCATCGGGCGCACGCTTATGCGGAGGCTGGCGCGGACATGATCCTGATTCATTCGAAAAGGACGAATCCTTCCGAGATCGAAAGCTTTTCGCGCGCCTGGACCGGAGCGGTGCCGCTGGTGATCGTGCCGAACGCCTGCCCTGACCTCGACGCCAAGCGGGTCAAAACGTTGGGCAATGTCAGCATGATGATCTATGGCAATTACGGCATCCGTGCTGCTGCGACCGCCATGCAGGAGTCCTTCCGCCGGATCATCGCTGACGGCGGCGTCCAGAACGTCTACAAGGATATTCTGCCGGTGGATGAGATCTTCAGAATCCAGAATATGCACGAGGTTAAGGCGGCTGAAGCTCGCTTCCTTCGCTGAACGCTGCGACTGATACTGCTGTCGAGATTTTGAGAAGGAACTCAGGACCGCGCTCTGCTGCGGCGCAATCTAAACGCTCTTAAGATGTGGGCCTGTCGTCTAGACGGCCCTCGATGTCGACTGGGATCAACGGTTAGCCGCCTTGCCGACGCCTGGAGATCACCTCTTAAAGAACCATCGACAGCAATCGTAGTTGCGGGCTAGACCGCACGAACCATACCGAGAAGGCGGATTTTGTGCGTGAGATATCGTTTATAAGCAGCGATCCGGATATACACATCGAATAATGTGATGGAGCATTTATTTCCGGCAATGGCCCGCCGTGACAATCAGCGGACATTCCAGGAGTTACCGGAGCAGAAAATGGCTGCCGAACACGATGAAGTGCCCCTCAATGCTATCCGGGTGTTTGTGACCATTGCGCGTGAGGGAAGCGTGACGCGTGCAGCGAGCACATTGGGAACGACACAGAGCTCGGTCAGCCGTTATTTGGCTGTGTTACAAGACTACTTTGGCACGGAACTTGTACAACGGCGAGGCCGACGGAGCGAATTGACAGAATTCGGAAGGCTCTTCGCGAACGCCGTTGCCGAACCGCTTGACACAGTGTGTTTCACCGCGAAGAGGATGCGGCGTAGGAGCCGAACGGACGCTAATCGAATCGTGGTCCACACGTCTCTTTCCACCTTCGCATACTCCTTTCTGATTCCGAATCTCCAGGCGTTCTCTGCCGAGATGGGCGGCGTAGTCGTCGACGTGATCAGTTCATTGTCTCCGCCGAGATCCTCCGACAATTTCGACATCTTGCTCACTCGCGATCTTTGTATCGCGGAACCGGCCGACGATTGGGCGATCTACAATGAGACGCTCGTATGCGTAGGTTCTCCAAATCACGTCATGGGAAAAACGCTCTCAACTGTCCGTTCGATGCCAATTCTGAACATCACATCGCGGCCCGACATACTGCCAACATGGCTTAGGGCCATGAGCCTTTCCGCAAAGGACATCAAATCGGGGGCGCGATACGATCATAATTACCTTGCTTTGCCGGCCGTCATGACCGGAAAATGCCTGCTGGTGGCGCCTGAAATTATTGTCAGCGATCTCGTGCGGACAGGGGCGCTCCATGTGATACCAGGATCGCGCACTTCGAGCGGCATGCAGTATCGGGCCTATGCGGTGGACCGAAGTGACAATCCCGAGATCGCTCGTGCCTTTTGCCGATGGGTCGCTCGGCTCTGTAAAAAGTCCGCAACTCCGGAAGCCGCCTAACCGCGTATCGGTGTTAGCAGAAGTTCGACCGATGCTTTGAATAATGCTAGCGTCCATTTGCACGTGCAGACCGTTCCCGATCGACGGCGAGGCTCATTTTTAGGCGAGTACCGCGGCCAACCCGCAGTCCAAAACGCTAGCCGCGCCTTGCTAGAACCCTCCGCCTTCAAACCGGCCGACTACAATGTCTTGTGAGATATCAGGGCCGCACCATCAACCAAAAGCTCAGGACCCCTCGCCCCTGTCTTTGCGGTTGCGACGGAGCAATGCGCGATAGCCGCCTCGCATGAGACGCAGCCCCGCCCGGACCAGGCGAATGGTCCGGCTGCGGAGATGGTCTGTTTTCCAGCCGCGATCGGGAATACGATGCTTGCCGAATAGGCCTTGCGCGATTTCGCGATAGCTGTTTCCTTCCAAGGACCCATCGACTGCACGCAAGGCGAGGATAAGCCGATGACGGGTCAAGATTGGCAGCGTCAGAGGGGATGGTCCGATGGGCCGCCGTTCGAGCGCCAGCCAAAGTCGATGAGCTGCCCGCACACGAACCTCGAAATTGAGATCGAGCGGCAGGTCGACAGTAACCGATGAGCCCACCGGTGGCAGTTCTGCTAGCCAAAGGCGATGCTTCGCGCCTCCGAGCGCCACGATGGCATGCCATCCATCCGGCGCGCAACGAAGCTCGCTACCCGCTAGTTTGCTGAAATCCAGGTCATACCGTTTGGACGCCGCCGAGCGGACAGCCGCGCGCACGGGCAGCACGGTCGACAGCACTTCAGGCGCCCAGAAAATGGCTTGTTGGTCGAACGTCTTTTGCGGATCAGCCGCGAAAAGACAGCCCCCACTGCTGTCGGAAGTGATCCGTCGTCGCGCTGGATCGTTGGCTGGCGGCGAGGGCCATATAGTCCCGCTGGTACTCGCAATTGCGGCGCAGCCATTCCCAGGCTATGTCCACAGCTTCTGCTTTCTTGGCGTCAGGATAGGCTTCCTCTGATTTCCAGTCAGCACCTGGCATCGTACCACTTTCCCCGTATGTTCTTAACGCACATGCAAGGAATTGCAGCCCGACAAATGTGACGGTTTATGGTTGCACAAACGCAGATATTCGCTGTTAAATACAGTTACGCGATGGGACGATCACATTTTGCGATCGGACATCAACAGAGGTGACGTCCGTTTCGAACACATTTATTGCTCGCTGTTCGGCCAACCGCGCTGCAGGAGATGCCGAAAGCCGTGACGCGCCGCCCATTTGGCGCGAGCCAGATGACTTTCAAAAGTACGGCGGGCGCGATCCGGATCCAGGGTGGGATCAATACCAAGCACAATGCGCGCAACTTCGCGCCAATCAGCGTTATCGGCCTCGGCATCCAGCAGACGCATATAGGTGACGGCATGTTGCTCGTCATACGGCGTGAGCTGGGGCGCGTTAGGTGCGGAATCTGCGATCTTGGGATCGGGCGGCACTGCCTGAAAGTCCTACCAGATTGAGAAGCATCGATTTAAGCGAGGGTAGCCGTATTCAGAGCCTCTTCGTAGAGCACCGATTGTCGCGGTCTGCAGGGACATTCCTTGCCGAGTTCAATTGATGGCTGGCAGCGGCTGTTCCCTCCTTCCCTTCGAACCCGTTCGCTCCAAGGCATCGCCAGAATACAATTCATCGCAGTTCCGTTACGCTCAGAGTGCGATCAGCAGAACTGCCGTTCGGCCTGCCGCGCCCGCAGCCCGAATTAACAGGTCGACATCGGATGCTGCTCGCCATAACTCGTAAGGCTGGCAAATCGGCGCGGCATCTGGCAGCTCGTTCATTTAGCTCAGGCGCGGACTCTGGGGCTGCATGTCGGAAAACTTACCGCAATAGTACGGTTATAGCCAGTGGTTTGATGGCCATCGGAATGGCTGCTTTAGCGCATGAAAGCTCGTGCGCTTGTTGCCTGGAATGTGCGCCGAATCCGCGTAGATCGCGGTATTTCGCAAGAGCGGTTAGCGTACGATGCCCGGATTGACCGCTCCTATATGGGCGGGATCGAGCAGCAATCGCAGAACCCGACAATCGATATTCTCGAGCGTATCGCGGACACGCTGGACGTTCATCTGTCTGAATTTTTTCTTCAACCACCAAAAGGGGCGACGCCACCTGAGACCTTACGTAAAGGTCGCAAGCCCGCGCGCTCACGTCGCAAGACGAAATAGCACGCCTCCCACGAGAGCTACTTATGACAGGCGGAGTCGCGGCGACAGCTCTGCTTGAGTTGAACGTCGCGTAAGTTGCCAGAAGCAGAGAAGCTTCACGAAGGATATTTTCTTCGCAGCTTGCGACATACAACATTGTCAGCGATTCAGATCCTGGTCAGCCTACGCCATTGCGGTGTTCCTGCTCGAAATCGCAAGGACGCTAGGCCAACTGCATCGATCGCTAACTCTCGGACGGGCATGCAAGAAGCGCTCAAGAACGCGGAGGCAAAAGAGCCTCGGCTGAGCGAAGATTCATCGGCAGCTTGGACGAGTCGTGGACCCAAAAGGAGGTCCCGCCGAACATTTACTTGGCTCTGAAACCCTGCGGCTATGCGGCCGAGAGATTCCTATGCATTTTTTTCAAGCTCCTGCCACATGCACTGCGAGCGTCCTTGATAGCGGTCCGCTCATTCTGTCGGATCCGTTGGAGAGAGCATCAACGAGTCCCTGACGGCGGCAGGGCACGTTTGCTCGTTTCCAGCAGAAGCGAAAGTGGATCTGCCTTCCCTAGAGTTGGTAGCGGGACTTGCTTCGTGTTTGCTGTAGACTTCCATTGAGATCGACGATCGGTTCGCGACTGAAGCGCCGCGATTGGTGACGGCGATCTGCCACGATCGTTCGTGATGACTACAATCCTGAGGCGGTAATGACGGGGTAGACTCATGGACTTATGGTCATGAAGCTTGTCGAATATCCTTCCGGAAGCTCCGCCGGGTCGACCGTCTTTGTTGGCAAGAATCGTTTTGGAAACTGGGTCGTCCGCGAGCAGAATGGTATTTTCGGAGGTCTGTTCGCGAGCCGCGCGCAAGCGCTCAAATACGCACTCTGTGAGAACGGCCAACATCCAGAAGCTATCCTCGAGGTATCTCGCGAGATCGACGTCTTTTACCGCAGTCCGCATGAGGCGAAAATCGGCGCAATTGAGCAAGGGTAGTAGCTTTTCGCGAAAACAGACCGCTACGCCCTTATGAGCATGTCGCTTGGCTGTAGCACGACTACGAGCAGCGAAAACGGGGTCCTCGGTCTTGCGCCAAGAGGACGGGAACCAAATCGCATCTTCGTCGAACACTGTCCCCGCGGGTTCACGCAGGCCATATCCCGGAAGGAATTCTGAACTGGTTGGGATGCCTTCGACCCTTAACTCCGAGCTGTCGATATCAGCCCATTGATTGCAACTCAACAAAGGCACGACGTTAGCGCTCGTGCCATCGGAGCTGGTCAGGGTCGAAAACATCGCGAGCGCGGCTGAGGTATATCGCTTCATCAGGCATTGGATCGGACTGTATTTGGAGTGGCCGAGCGCCTCATGGCGAGGTCCTGGTCGGGCGCTCAGCGTGTGCAGCGGAGTGCGGACGAGCCACCACCAGGCGATGGACCAGGTCATCACCGCTACTATCCCACCTGGATATCGCCGGCCCTCGCTTCGCCACCCTGGGTCACGGTCGGACGGCAATCTTTGGCCGAAGATCATCTTAACGTCAGGAAACCAAAAAGCATTGCCAAGACAGTGCGCTCATTTGCGTACCGTTATCGCACCCAACATGTCTTGATGGCTCTCGAGAAAGCCTACGAACACATCCACGATGAAGTCAGCGTCGGTGCGCGCCATCGGCGTCGAAATCGATGCGGCAGCACCATACGGCAGGATGATGCCATTCTCCGCAAAGAAGCGTGTGAGGTCCTTCATTAGAGTTGCTCCGGCAGGCGCAGGATAACTCTCGCGATAGTCATTCGGAGCTTCTGCCTGCGGATGAATGCGGAATAGCGAAGCGGCTCCCGTAACATACAGCGGCGCAGCCAGGTTCGAGATGGCCCGGCCAATCCCGTCACGAACAATGTCCCCAAGCATCTCCAGACGTGCAAAAGCGGCATGATCTAGATGCCGCATGGCGGTCAGCCCCGCGGTCATGGATAGAGGATTGGCGGAAAACGTACCGCCTTGCGGAAGCAGCGGCCGACCCGCTGAGGCATCAAATACCTTCATTACGTCCTCGCGACCGCCGATTGCTCCAATCGGCAACCCGCCGCCGATGATCTTGCCCATGGTGATGACGTCCGGAGCAAGGCCGTAACGTGCGGAAGCACCCTGGAAACTCTGCCTGAGATTGAGGACCTCATCAGCGATGACAAGAATGCCGTTTTTGAGGGTCGCTTCCTGCACGGCAGCGAAGAATTCAGGCTTCGGCGCAATGAGGCCGCCGCGGCTCGGCATAGGATCCAGAATGACAGCGGCCAGATCGTGCGCATTTGACGATATCAAGCGGCGCGCGCCTTCTACATCATTGAACCGGAGCACAACGACTTCTTCGAGCACGCTCGCAGGCATCCCGCGATAGAAGGCGGTGGACTTGGGCTCGATTGCGTCACCCCAATTGTCCGGTGCCGCCGCTTGACTGACCTCGACCCAATCATAGGCACCATGATAGGCGCCCTCGAGCTTGGCAATCTTCGAACGTCCGGTGAAGGCTCGCGCAGCTTTGATCGCAAACAGCACGGCCTCAGTTCCCGTATTGACGAAGCGAACGCGATCAATCCGCGGAATGCGGCCGCAAAGTAGTTCGGCGAGTTCGATCTCGCTCTCCGTCGGATTTGCGAAGCAGCTACCGCGCTGGAGTTGATGGGTTAGTGCTTCGACGACGGGGCCGAAGGCATGTCCATGGATCAAGGTCGTGAAGTTGCAATTGAGGTCGAGAAACCGGCGGCCGTCGACATCGAACAAATAGCTGCCCATCCCACGATCGATGTAGAGTGGAGTTGGATCTCGCTCAATCGTCACTCGCGAAGTGCCGTCTGGGAAAACCTTTTGTGCGCGGGCAAAGCTTTCGTTGGACCGCCGGCTAGCGCGCGATAATCCGGCCACCGTACTGGAACCTGCAATCTCCTGGTTCACTACAACCTCCTCGATTTCCTTCGCATTTTTGCTGAGTTGCCGGACCGACACCTGTTGAAGTGCCGACTTTCGACACCTGTTATTGGGGAACTGGTCCGGAGCGTTGCTCTTGTGTAATATGTGGCCAATGTGAGCATCGCGGCGACCGAGATAACTTAAACTAGAATAGCTGCCCGCGTCCCAAACCGCTGCCATTCGGCGTGTGCTCTCACTTTTCAAGATGAGCTGGGTACGTCCCAATCTGGGAGCCCCGATGGTAACAACTGCTGGCAGGCGCGCCTCGCGCGTCGCTGTAATAGCCGCTTTGGATCGCGGGTGAGTGTCATTACTTGGCGGCTGCGTCTGTCACAAGCTCTGCTGGTGCCCTCAGACTAGCTCATTACAGCCTTTACGGCGAATAGCTGACTTACCGTACACATTAACAATGAATCGAGATACTACCTACTCTGGTGAGATGAGAGCCGTCTCGCTACGCATCGCCTTGAAGCTGCACCATACAAAAAAACCGCCTACTCGTTTTATGCCCCACCGGTCGTCGAATTCTGACTTGCGACAATATTGTTCTCTTCGGTCGCAGCATTTGGCGCAGAGCTAACTTTCACGTGCAGTGGAGTACTTCTTGGTATCGCGCTGCGGAGTACTGAACAAGAGCGCCACGATGACTCTCTGGCTTCCAAGCCTGAGAGTTCGTTGGTCGGATCTAGTGTTGATTTTTCAACCTTGCGATACCGTTTTTGTTTTTGTTAGCTCCCCTTCTGAAAGCATCACTGAACCGATGATACCCTCCTTGGCCAAGTCAGCGATCTCTGTGTCGGAAAGCCCAAGAAGACCTGATAGAACCTCTGTGTTGTGTTGTCCAAGCGTCGGTGCCGCTGAGCGGATTGCATAGGGCCCTTCACCTTCCCGAATCGGCATGGACGGCTGTGGATGCGAGCCAATGAAAGCGCGCTCAATTTCTTGCAGACACCCGCGCGACCTAAGATGCCGATCGCTGAGCAGATCAATTGGAAGGCGGGCCACGCCGGCCGCAATCCTTGCGGCCTGCAACTCGGACATCGCCTGGTCGGCGTCGCGGGCGATCGTCCAGCCTTCGATCTCTCTCTCGATCAACTCCTCGATATCGCGGCGATCTTCCGCAGATCTCAGCGATGCGTCCATGGCCCAGTCTGGCCGCCCAATAAGTCTGGCAAGCCTCTGCCACATGTCCTGGTCGGTGGCGGCTACCACGATCCAATTGTCCTCACCTGCACACCGAAAGCAGCCATGCGGCACAAACTGCGGATGTCGATTGCCGTATCTTATCGGCAAGGACCCGTCGATCGAATGGACGATGATCCATGGCGCTGCGAAGGGTATCATGCATTCGATCTGCGCAAGATCAATGAACTGCCCCAGCCCTGTGGTGCGGGCGTGAATAAGCGCAACCAGAACTGCAGCGCAGCCGTTCAACCCACCAACGGCATCTCCAAATGCTACGTGGCTCATCACAGGTGGCCCGTTGGTCTTGCCCACCACGCTCGGCAACCCAGAGCCTTGCTCGAGAGTCGAGCCGTAGGCCCGGCAAGTGCGACGGACACTGTTCGTGCCAAAGGCCGACATCGACATCATGACAAGGCGAGGGTTGAGCGCTCTGAGCACGTCGTAGCCAAGCCCGAGCTTTGGCAGAACATCGGCCGAATAATTGTCGACGACAATATCGGCTTCCCCTGCAAGCCGCTTCGCAAGAGTGCGGCCCTGCTGCCGCGTCAGGTCAAGGGTAATGCCGCGCTTATTGCGGTTCGCCATGCAGAAGCGTGCCGTCTTTTCATACATTTGCTCCTCGATGTAAGCAGCACGCCGGTCAACACCGCGCCACCAGTCCGGATACTGGATGGCTTCTATCTTGATGACGTCCGCACCGAGATCAGCCAGCGTGCGCGTACACAGCGGGCCTGCCCAGCCCATCGAGAAGTCAACAACCCGAATTCCCTGCAGTGGCGCCCCGCCTGCATCGTTGCAGCCCGACGATACCGACGCAGTACCGGTGAGGCGTCTTCCTGTATTCGCGAAACTCTGATGCTCGCCTGGAGCCGGAACCTTGCCGCCCCGACGCGGCGGCGTCAGTGTCAGCCTCTGCATCGAGCCCGGCGTCTGGCCCTCTTCTTCGCCAAGCAGGACAGGCACGATTGCACCGCGCTCCCTCTTCTCCGCATCCTGCAGCAGATCGGACATATCGGGTGCCGGAACGAGCGGGATCTTGCGTTTCAATCCTTCCGCAAGCCACTCGTGCGCTGTGCGCGTTTTCAGCCTCGGAATGAAGTGTCTCTCGATCCGTTCCATGTGTTGCAGACGCTCGGTGCCGAGAACGAGAGCCGGATCGTCACGCAGTTCGGCCAGATCGAGCATGTCGCAGAAACCGCGCCATTGTGCCGGAGTGATCGTCGTGACGCCGAGCCAACCCTTTTTGGTCTCGTAAATGCCGATTGGAAAATTTGGCCAGAAGCGGTTGATGCCAATCCGGCGCATCACGTCGCCGCGCTCATAGGCCTCTAACATCTGATACTCGCTCAGAGCGAGGCTCGATTCAAAAATACTGAGAGACCACGACCGTCTTCTCCCACCGGCTTTTTCCTCCGGAATCGTCGAAGAAGCCGCGGCGATGAAGCCCCACAGACCGGCCAGAATACCAGTCTGGAAATCCGGTGCGTGCAACGGTGGGCCCTCGACAGCTCCAGCCAACTTGATGAGGCCGGCGAGCGCGCGGACCGTCGAATCGGTTGCGGCGAATCCTGCATAGGGTCCCCCTCCGCCAAACCAGCTTGCTTCAAGGTAAGTCAACCTGGGACATCTCTGCCGAATCGCGGCAATATCAATGGAAGGGCAATCTGCGGGATCAATATCGCGCCCGTCGATCAGAATGTTGCAATCTTCGATCAGTGCCGTCAGCTGCGGGATCGCGTCCGGGTCGGCGGCATCAATGACCACACTTGACTTGTTGAAGTTCAGGAATGCAAACCACGCGCTTTGGCCAGAAGCGGTGAGTGGCGCGCTACCGCGGAGTGGATCTCCTCCTGGCGGCTCGACCTTCTGAACGTCCGCGCCGAAGTCGGCAAACAATCGCGCGCAATAGCTGGTCGCGGCGGAGCTACCGATCTCGACGACCCGCAGATGCGAAAACACTTCCATCGAGGGTTTCATTTTCCCCGCCATCCGATACTCCGCATTGTTACTTGCTCGCAACGCAAGCTGCAGACGCGGCAAGCGCGGCGCCTCTTACCACGCCATTGGCGGAAGGGGCCGTACTGCAAGCCCGTGCAAACAAGCCCTTATTCAATCCTGGCATCATCCGCACCCGATAACGTTGTTGATATTGAACATCGCGAGAAAGAGGCATGAAAGCCGACACGAGGGGACCCCCGCCGCCGACTGGCATATCCGCTCCAGTCGATCCATCCTCTTCATGTTCCCGCGCGACTGTATGCCGTTTGCGCCGCGAGACAGTTGGAGACACGGTGAGCCTGAGCGAAGCCAGCATTTTAGTGTCGACGATCAAAATGCGATATGTATCGGCTTACGCGGCGAACTCGCCGCCTGTGATATCGATGGTTGCGCCGGTGATAAAGCCCGCCATCGGCGAGGCCAGAAAGGTTACGACGTGCGCCACCTCTTCAGCAGTTCCAAAACGGCCGACTGGAATCCTGCTGAGAGCGGAGCGGTTGACCTCGGTCTCGGGTGGTCCAGTCAGATCGCTGAGAATACGCCCAGGAGCAATACAGTTGACTGTGATACCGTGTGGAGCGAGATCCCGCGCAGCAGCGCGGGTTAAGCCGACCAGCCCCGCCTTCGATGCAGCATAATGTGGCCCTGCGATCATCGGCATGGCACGCCCCGCGAGTGACCCGACATTGATAATGCGTCCATAGCCGCTCGCGATCATTGCTGGCGCCAAAAGCCGCATAAGAATAAACGGTCCGTTGAGATTGACATCGATGACCCGCCCCCATTCATCCAAGGACGTCTGCGAAACCCACGGTGCATTTTGGTCCACGCGCTTGGGGGAGATGCCAGCATTGTTCACCAAAATCGCTATTTCCCCCCAACGTTCCCGGATGTGGTCAACAAATCCCTGGACATCATTGTGTCGAGTTACATCAATCCTCTCAGCATAGAGCCTATCTTCCGGGCAGCCGAGAAGATCAAGCGCGCGGTCGACATGCTCCGCTTTTGTCGCTACAAATGCTACGCGATAGCCATCGGCCAAGAACCGGCGCACGATCTCGAGTCCGATCCCGCGCGCTCCTCCGGTCACAAGCGCAACGCGCCGGTCGCTTTGACCCCTGAGTTTTCCTGGCTTCGGCATAATCAGACCGTCCCAAACAGCGTAACGAGCGAGTGGCGCCTCGCCGAGAACATTGGCGTAAGCGGTCTGGAGGCACCTTCGGCGTCGAACAATGGATCGAGACTTGACGAACTTTCATTATTCTTTCCGGCATAGGGGGATAGCAACCGTACCGGGCAGCTCCATGAATTCGTCGGCTGACTCATTACATCACCTCAGAGGGTATGGCTTTCCGGTCGTTTCGGCCACTGCTTCCAAAATGCAGTCGCACAATCGCTCTATATCGTTGTCTTCATGATCGGCCGTAATGCACACCCGAATCCCTGCCTTTCCTTGAGCGACCGTCGGGAAGAACGTCACCGAAGTGTAGAAGCCTGCATCGAGAAGCTCTTTGGCGATTGCAATCGCCTTGGTTTCCGATCCTATTGCAATCATTCTGATGGGAAATGAATTTCCTTGCTGAGCGGTTGCAACATGATGGTCAAACACCTTGATACGTTGCGCTAACCGCCTCTGACGATCGCCGAGTTCTGCCGATCGATGAATCTTGCACGAGCCAAGCGCCGCACCAACCGCCGCCAGATTGGGTGGCACCGAAAACGCATAGGGGATGGAGTAGCGTCGAAACAACGCTTCGTGATTAGCCGTTCCGAGCATCACCATGCCGCCCGATGCGCCGAAGCCCTTAGCGAGCGAGGCCACTATGATCGTCCGGTCACCCAGCACTTGCGGAAACTGAAAGCGAGCAAATCCTTCGCCTTGGCGTCCGAAGATCGATATGCCGTGAGCATCGTCGATATAGAGAAAGAGCCCGTACTGTTCCTGAAGTTGGCGCAGTTCCTTGATAGGCGCGTTCCCTCCCATAGAGTAAATGCCATCGCATACATAAGCGACCACCGGATGTTCGCGGCACAAGCGTTCGAGAGCTTCGATGTCGTTATGCGCGATCGTTTCCAGTCGCGTTTCATCAGCAACCACCGGCTTGTGATAGGCCAAGGATATGTGCGCAAGGCGGTCGAACACGACAAGCGGTTTTCTTCCGCCTGTCAGTTGGCCCGAAGCAAGGAGGGGCATCATACCTAGATTGGCGAGCATGACAGTGGAGAAGGCGATCACGCGTGCGCAGAACATCTCCGAGAGGGTTGCTTCAAGCTCTGCCAAGAGATCGAAATTGAGCCGCGTTCGTGCGCATGACCAGTGCAAGGACCGATGCGCCTCTATCGCGTCGATCGCGCCAGCGACGATCGCGGGATGATTGTCCAAGCCAAGGTAGGAACATCGCACGAAATCAATTTTTTCCGGCCGGCCTTCAAGCGACCCCGAGCCCAAAACAAAGGCACGTCCAGTCATCGAACGTCCATAGACGGCCATGAGACCAGCCTCATGAGCTGCATCGAAATAGGGACGGCTCTTATTGATCATGTAAGTGGTGTTCCGAAAATGTCCGGCCTGCCGACCATCCTCAGAGAGAGGGCTACGCTGTGGCATTTGATTCTCCGTTCTATTTGCCAAGCAAGCAGATCCGACGGATCGGCTGAGTAGCACGGTAGGCGCTTCCACGACCGCTCACACTGAATTCTCTACGCGCAGCTCGATCGCTTCCTTAGTTGGATAGAGACTTTATATCGGCGGGATCGCTTGGGCAGCTACCAACTCGGATAGCTTAGATTTGACAGAGTCGAACAGACGCTGAGACGGAGCCCGGACACGATGGCCACACTCCCTTCATGGATAAGATCGGAAATGAAACCGCGCACACCGAATAAACGGCGGTCACAGCTGCAGCTCTCAAAGATCGCGGCCTGAGTGTTGATGCCTCTTGCTCGCCGACCCGGGTGGCGATGGGCAAACACTCGCCCTGACCGGATGCCGCCCCTTCGTAGGAACGCGCGTATCATCAATGACCGAAGCTTCGATTTCTCGTGACATTCGGTGCCCCCAGCACCAACTCACGGTACCTGACCAACACCTGCTGATGCGACCAGTCGCCTCGAGGGCCGCCAACACGCGACGCTCTTGCGATCACCGCATCATCACCGCAGCGTAGCATCCGCCAAACGGTTCCAGCATGCTCCGCTCACGCTCGTAAGGTGCCCATGACGTATCGAAAACCGCGATGCTACGTCCCCCGATTAGTCAGCCCCATCTCAATCTCTCCTCGCTGAACCTTTTAAGATATATCACTCCTGGAGATAAGGGCCACGAACCTCTGGTTATCCTAGCCCGACCTCAAGGAAGTTCAGTGGCGGTCATCGGCTGCTTTGCGCGAAGCGATTAAGTGGCCGCTTGAGGCCGAGATTCTCTCTTAATGTTTGTCCATGGTACGTGGACCTGAATTTACCTCGCCTGCGCAATTCCGGGATGACGAGTTCAACAAAATCCTTGAGCTCGCCTGGAACAGTTGCTGGTAGCACGTTGAATCCGTCAGCAGCACGCTGGTCAAATCTATCGACCATGGCGTTGGCGATTTCGTCCGGCGTTCCAACAATCATGAGATGGCCCCGGCTGTCCGATATGAAGCGGATCAGTTGTCTCCAAGTGAATTTCTGGCGTACGGCCAGGTCGAGGAGCGTCTTCTGACGACTCTGGATAAAGTTCGTCCGCGGTAATGATTCAGGTACTAATGAGTCGAGGTCCATCGAACGGATATCAGTGACAAATCCCAGCCAACGATCGGCGGTCCCAATTTGAACGTCAATGTGCGTATACGATCGTAGCCTTTGGAGCTTGGCGGACGCTTCTTCCTTGGTCCTCCCAACAATCGGAACAATGCCAGGCATAATTAGAACTTGATCGTCCTTCCGCCCCAGTGCGCGTGCCTTCTCTTTGAGAGTAGCGTAGTATCGTTTACCGCTTTCCAAACAGGGTTCAGCGGTAAACACTACCTCGGCCAGCGCTGCAGCGAACCGTATTCCGGACTCCGATGCGCCTGCCTGAACCAACACGGGATGTCCTTGAGGCGGCCGTGCGATGTTCAGCGGGCCTCTGACTGATAGGTAGTCCGCTCGGTGATTGAGCAGATGCAGCTTCGTCGTGTCGACAAAAATACCTGTTTCCTTGTCGCGAACAAACGCATCGTCTTCCCACGTATCCCAAAGCCCCTTGACAACTTCTACAAATTCTTTCGCTCGGGTATAGCGCGTGTCGTGATCTGGAAGTTCTTCTTCGCCGAAATTTGGGGCCTCGTACTTATTTCCCGAGGTGACAATGTTCCAGGCCGCCCGTCCGAGCGAGAGGTGATCAAGTGAGGCGAGCATCCGTGCAAGGTGATATGGCTGCTGGTAAGTCGTTGTCGCTGTCGCCACAAGGCCGATGTCCCGCGTTCTCGATGAAAGTGCCGACAGAAGTGTGATTGGCTCAAACGTGTCGTTTCGGCTCACACGCGCAATATTTGCGTTATCTTGTTCTACCACGCTAGGGCTGTCGGGGAGAAACACGAAGTGAAATGCCGCAGCTTCGGCAAGTGCTGCTAGGTGAGCATAGTGGTTGACATCAACTCCACCATTGGCGGGCACGCTCGGATCTCGCCATGCACCTTCGTTATATCCCGCCTGAATCAGGTATAATCCGAGCGTCAGTTCACCATTGCGCTGCATGTCATGTCTCCAGTTGAATTGGACTAACTAGCGCACCATGTTCGGTTGGTAGTCCTCGTCGTTGAACAGAACAGATGCCTCACTCGTTCGCTTTTTCGTAATGCTTGACGGTCTCGTCGATTGAGCCGCAAATGGTTGCCACGCTTGTCGGTTTTTGTGAGATCCAGAGGATCCTAACGCCGCGCCGCCTGAGAAACATTCGTGCACCATCGTGGCCAAAGATTTTCTGCTTTCTAACTGCCTCGCCGAGACACTCGCTGGCTGTCGCCGCAGGTCACTTAGCCGGCGTCGACGTGTATCGACGGATAAGTGACATACTTGCGCTATGTAGATCAATTACTAGCAATGGTAGTTGATAGCACTGCACGTTGCGGGGGGCGGTCCTGTAGCACGGCTCGAAGTTGATTCGAGCTTTGGTCGTACAAACTAAAGAAATGCTGATTTCGGAATAGCTGGTCGGAGTCGACTGAGCTGACGCGCGCTTAGCGCTTTAGACTATTCACCGACGGCTTCTGCGATAATCATCTGCGAAGTGGTTCGCGCGCTCAAATGGACAAGAGCACGGTGCATTCGGTGCGCTCGAGTCCGGATCGTGCGGAAATGCACGATCACGATCACTCCCCTCGGTCGCGGTGTAGTTGTCGGCAGATCACCGCATTCACCGGCTAGAGCCAAACTGGTCAGTCGGTGATCGTCGGAAAGCTGCCGATGGATCATTGCTCGACTGGGTGGTGGTTCCAAGGTTATGTAGCAAGCACGCTGGCGGGCCATACGCTGTTTGAGCAGGATGGTGCGGTGATACGAACGATGACGCTCTCCATGGGAATCTCGGTCGGCCGCTTGATCTCGCCGTTAAGACGCTCGCTCGGTTCATAACCAGGATGAGAATTTTCGAGCCAACGTTCGGCTGCGGCGTTCGTGGCATGTGGCGCGACGTCGGAACAGCTGCACCGGAGCATTAACATGCGGGCAGGCCGATCTCAGGATGAGCCGACAACTCGAGCTAATGTTGACTCTGCGACGCTGAGCGCTGGACTCCTTTTGCCTTTCCACCGCGGCTCCCCTCATGTGTTCTGACAGGGTTCAAATGCGACGAATGATTGGCATCTGCGTCCGCTGAGCTTTCGGGACAGGGTTTGCTTTGGGAAGACTGCGGGCACCAACGCGGACGTGCTGGAGGGATTTCGCAACCCGTCTTTCAACCAGCGGTGAGATGGTGGTGGAAGCGACCGCCAACAGCATGGCGGTGTCACGCACCTATGCCGCAGGCCTGGTCTTTTCAACGTTCGGGCCGTTCACCAATTGCCGGATGATGTGCGAGCGTCGATCGGCCGACCATTTCGTAAGCTTGACGGGCTGGCGGAAGACTCGGTCCTGCTCGCGTCCTTCGCAGATTTGATGAGGATCACCGTCAGCGAGACTTCAGGAGGCTAAAGCCGACTTGCTGCTATCGTGATCGGCAACAAGGCTCCTCAACTCCTCGCCGGTTAGCCAAACAAGCAGATCGTGATCAATGATATTCTCCTCTACCAGATGTAGTATCGAACCGCCGTGTTCATAATGGGCGTGTCCGTATTGCGCAAGAACGCCCTTCTCGAGCAGCCAGCGCTCTGCAAGTCCACATACGAAGTCGGGAGACCACATGGCAAATGAAGCGCCGCGCAGTATTGCAGCCATGATGGTGGGTATGCCTTGTCGCCTAAAGTCGCTGCGCAGCCAAAAATCTCCATGGTAAGCTACTTTCCCAGTAATCTTCTTTGCGGTTGGCGCAGCGCAAGTACAACGGTCCTGAGGATGTGCATGTACGGCTGGATCGGCGTAGAACGCCCTCAGAGATTCAAGATGCTCTGCAAAGTTACTGTGCGAAAGGTCATAAAGTCGAGCAGCCTGTACGAGCGCAACCTGGTTGTCCTTGTCGACGCCCACCATCCAATATCCCTCACCCGATTTGATCGGCGAACGATCTGGCCGAAAGTTTGGATATGTCGGTTTCTTTGTTGGAAGGACCCGTGTGATCGAGACGTACTCATTGAAATCAAATCCTATCGAAAGCTTGATGCCTTTTTGGGCGGCGGCATCGTCATATACCCGAAGGAATCGCGAGACTTGCAACGGATTAACTACGGATTTCATTGCTGCCCCTCGTTTCTGATCCTGATGAATGCGTGTAGCCTCGACAACTCATCCAGCTCGCGTGTACAGCATAACCAATGAATCAACGGTACTACCTATTCTGATGAGAAATGCGTGGTTCGCAATTGATGAGGCCATTCGCAATGATTAGTCTTGCGGCGGCAAAACGTTCTCGAGCGGCACCGGATCAATAGGAGCTGCGGCCTGCGGCACAGCACATTGGCCAAGCCGACGCGAGGAGCTGCAGTCCCTCGATGGCGCGCTAAGGCCGAGGGACCGACATAGTCAAGTCTCACAAATTGCTCGAGAGCAACTCCCAAAACAGAAGAAAGCTCGCCTCAACACCTGCCTTTCCCGCACGGTCGAATACTTTATCCAGACAAATTCTACTTATCTTTCAATCTGCATTCTTGCAGGGGGCCCGGCGATACTAGTCGAGTTGAGTTACCAAGAATGCCATCGCTGCCGATGAAACTCCCGCCCACTCGCTAAACTCACCATCTCGTCGACCAGTTAATATCAGCCGGTCGCATACGGCGCGAAACTCTCCCTCGTTGAGCTGCGCCGATCGGATCGGCACGCAGAGCAAGGAACTATCACTTGTATTCTCGCTCCGTCCACCATGGAAAAAAATCCGGCATGTCGGCCGGCACCTTGTCTTTGAAAACTGCAGGCCGCTTCTCCAAGAATGCCATCACGCCTTCCTTAGCGTCGGCGGAACGGCCGCGCGTATACATGCCGCGGCTTTCGAGCTTGTGGGCTTCCATCGGGTCATCTGCGCCCAGCATGCGCCACATCAACTGCCGGATAAGCGCAACAGATATCGGTGAGGTCTTGTCGGCGATTTCGCGAGCGAGCTCACGCGCCGTCGGAAGCAGTTGATCTGACGGCACAACCTTGCTAATTAGCCGACCCGCGAGCGCTTCCTGCGCGGGAAATACCCGGCCACTGAGAGACCACTCCAGCGCCTGTGCGATGCCGACGACGCGCGGGAGGAACCAGCTCGAAGCTCCCTCCGGGACGAGGCCACGCTGGGAGAACACGAAGCCAAAACGCGCGGCTTCAGAGGCGATGCGGATGTCCATCGCGAGCTGCATGGTGGCG
Source organism: Bradyrhizobium sp. 142 (assembly GCF_023074015.1). Taxonomy (NCBI): domain Bacteria; kingdom Pseudomonadati; phylum Pseudomonadota; class Alphaproteobacteria; order Hyphomicrobiales; family Nitrobacteraceae; genus Bradyrhizobium; species Bradyrhizobium sp. 142. The sequence continues at coordinate 3,500 of NZ_JADPKQ010000394.1, read as the reverse complement.
CCCATGCCGATCGCCGGCCCATTCACTGCAGCGATGACGGGCTTCAGACACTTGAATATCCGCATCGCGATCTTACCGCCGCCGTCGCTGACCTTCGGATCGCTATAGTCTACTGCGCCATTGGGCAGTCGTTTAACCGGTCCACGCCGCGTGTCGCGGTCAAATGTGTCGGCGCCCGAAGATAGATCGGCGCCAGCACAGAAGGCTCGGCCTTCGCCGGTCACGATAATGGCGCGGACGTCATTGTTCTTATCTGCTCGGTCAAAGGCATCGACGATTTCGCGCTCCATTAATGCGGTACAGGCGTTCAGCTTCTCCGGCCGATTTAGAGTGATCGTGAGGATTTGATCAACGAGGTCATATTTGATGGTCTCGTAGGCCATGGTGTTTCCTTCAGATGTCCGAAAGCGGCGGTTAGTCAGATCGCAGTCTGCTTCAGTGTTTCGGCCAGCGCTTCCTCGAATATTTCAAGCCCTTGGTTTAAGGTGTCGTGATCGATCGTGAGTGCCGGTAAGAACTTTACGACCTCATCGATGGCCCCGCATCGTTCGATGATCAAACCTTTCTCAAAGGCCTTGCGTGCAGTCGCTGCTGCAACCTCGGCCCGTCGGCAATCAAAGCCCACCGCCATGCCCCGCCCTCGAACCGCAAAACTATTTCCATACTTTAATGCAACGGCTTCAAGTCGGCGCCTCACAAGCTCTCCCATGCGCTGAACTCCCTGCGCAAAGGTCTCGCTCTGCCAATACAGGTTTATGGCCGCGGTTGCACACACCAGTGCGAGATTGTTACCGCGGAACGTACCAGTGTGCTCCCCTGGCTGCCATACGTCGCACTCCTCTTTAATCAATAACATTGATAATGGCAGACCGTACCCGCTTAATGATTTCGACAATACGACAATATCTGGCGATAACGCCGCGAACTCAAAGCTAAAGAATTCGCCCGTACGACCACAGCCCATCTGGATGTCGTCAACTATGAGCAGAGCGCCAGCGTCTTTTGCTATGGCCTGAATTGATTGCAACCGTGCGACATTTAGACCACCCTCCCCCTGCACGGTTTCGACGAGAATGGCAGCTGGGCGATCGATGCCGCTGCTCTCATCCACCAACACCTGTCGCAAATAGTCGGCCGTATCAACAGTTGACCCAAGATAGCCATCATAGGGCATGAAGGTAGTGCCCGATAAAGGAACGCCGCTGGCCGTCCGAAAGAAACGATTGCCGCTTGCGGCAATCGCTCCTAAGCTCATGCCATGATATCCATGCGTGAATGAAATGATGTTCTGACGTCCGGTGACTTTACGTGAAAGCTTCAGAGCTGCCTCAATAGCATTGGCACCTGTTGGCCCTGTGAATTGGAATCGGTAATGTAGATCCCGCTCCCGAAGTATGACAGAGCTGAACGTCTCCATGAACTCGAGCTTTGCAGGAGTGCCCATGTCAAGCCCATGGACGACGGCATCCGATGCGAGATACTCATTAATGACAGCTTTGATTTGATGATTGTTATGGCCGTAGTTCAACGCTCCAGCACCGGACAGGAAGTCAATTACCTTTCGGCCATCCTCCGTTAACAAAACGGAGCCCCGCGCGCGACTGAAGATAGCCGGAAACGAACGTGAGTACGCACGAACGTTTGATTCGAGGGCTTCGATGGTTTGCATATTGCGAAGCTCGCCAGTGACTTGGGCCATAATCGTCTTCTCCACCAAATCAGACGGCTCAGATTGCGCGAGCTGTGGACTCGCGAGCGGGAAGTGCCGCACGTCTCGGCGCGGCCTTCCACGCGTGTTCTCCCACAAGTCTCACTCACTTACCGGAGAGCCGGGAACGACGAACCTACTAAGATTGGGGGCTACGAGTCAGAGTTACGCATGTGCCTGCCATCCAGGTCGCGCCGGTGATTTTGGGTAGTGCGCGGCCGAAGTGGTCCACATCGATGCCTAGTGATCCGAGCCAATGTGAGTTGGAAGAGGCTCACGGAGCGGCATGTGGCGGACTGGACGGTCAGCGTCCGCGCCAGCCTTAACAACTCTCGGCGTTGGGGCGGATCGCATCAATTAGGACGGCGCCGGATCTGCCCGTTAAGACGCTCCAGCGTGTTGGTCGCCCCTCCTCATGTGCTTGCGCTGTGCCGGACGCCCTCAACCCAACCGGTGAGCTTGGGATACTTTCTTTTCCATTTGCCGAGCCAGGCGTCAAGATCGCGCCGTTCGTACATTTAACTAGCTCGAGCAGGCGATCGTTGTCACCCCTTCGTCATATCACTCGAGCAAATTGTATAGGAAGTGCACGCACGGATCGTCGGAAGAAACAGATCCGCTCTACGCCATCGGTCCGCTCATCCCGCTGAACACTGCCGGCCGCTTGAGGCTCATGGGGACGAGCGTCAGATCGTTTGGCTCTTCATGTTTGGAGACTGGACCGTACGGCGCCTGGAGCCCATGCTAGCTCTTGGCTTTGCCGTGGAAATCCTCCTACCGCAGCGAGGGCGCCAATAGAGTTGCCGAACCTGCGCGGTCCATCGCTCGCGACGGTAACGGCACTGAGCAGGACAATTGGCATCGAGAACAATTATCTTCTTGCCCGTTCAATCGGTAGTCAATTTTGAGCCGGCGTCGCGCTTTGGTAGAGCCGGCCGTGACCGCCTTATCGCAAGCGTAGTAATGGCCTCTCCCCCCTCCACCTCCGGTTTGGCCATATCGAGTTCGTTCGTTTGTCCAGTTGTGACCTCGACCTGCAGAACGACGCCGAGTTTGTCATCGACTTTCCGTGTGCTGCTTGGGTCGGCAGGCTATAGGCTCCTATTGGAGGGCGCCCGCTGAACCGCACCGGGATTGCCGGAGGCCATTTGGTTTAAGTTATGCCGCCATGGCGGGTTGTTCCAGCATGGCGTAGTAGCGTTGCTCGGCTTCGGCCGGTGGTATGTTGCCGATGGGCTCCAGGAGCCGCCGGTTGTTGAACCAGTCGACCCATTCCAGCGTCGCGAACTCGACGGCCTCGAAGCTGCGCCATGGCCCGCGCCGATGGATCACCTCGGCCTTGTAGAGGCCGTTGATGGTTTCGGCGAGAGCATTGTCATAGGAATCTCCGACGCTGCCGACAGAAGGCTCCACGCCTGCTTCAGCCAGGCGCTCGGTGTACTTAATGGATACGTATTGGCTGCCCCTGTCGCTGTGGTGCACGAGCCCGCTACGATGGACCGGCCGTCGATCATGCAGTGCCTGCTCCAGCGCATCGAGCACGAAGCCTGCATGCGCCGTGCGAGAGGCTCGCCAGCCCACGATCCTGCGGGCATAGGCGTCGATGACGAAGGCGACGTAGACGAAGCCGGTCCAGGTCGCGACATAGGTGAAGTCGGAGAGCCAAAGGACGTTTGGCCTTGGCGCCTTGAACGTACGCATCCGACGAGCGCCGTCTTGTCTGACGCGGGGTATTTCGCGAAGCGTGTGACCTTAAGTCTAGCTTTAAGGTCATCAGGCGATGCGGGTCGAG
>NZ_JADPKQ010000036.1:0-151615 GCF_023074015.1 Bradyrhizobium sp. 142 | reverse complement strand
ACATAAGCCTGCGACACGGGGGCGCAAGGGCTTCGGTCCAGGATGTTCGACTTTAACTTGGTACCGATGTCGTTTCTGTTGGCTCTCGCCGGCATAATGGCGGACCTCGTGAAGCACGCTTCGGGGGGAAGTGCGAACCTGCTGTACGAGCGGAGGTGATGGTCGCAAAGCAGTCGCGCGGTGCGCCAACGGCACTCCGCCGGAATGTCTGCTGATCGAAACGTTGTTCCTGGACCGCGCGGTGACATGAAATGAGGCTGCCTACGGCTCTGGTGTCGAAGCTGACGAAGCCGCCGTTTGGAAAGCCCGCCTTCAGCAAGTCTCCACTGTCCTCGGACCGCGAGAGGTCCTCCAACTGACCTGAGAATCATCCTGCTTAAGCCGCGTTTTCCGTGACGCGGCCGGCTTCTTGTTTGCCGATCCAGGTGGTCTTGATCAGTCCTTCTGCACAAACGTTCCTACATGTTCACCGCGCAGCGCTCGCTCTAGAAGCTCGGGCTTGAGCCCGTTGATGATCTGGAATTTCTTGACTTGGCGAGCGTTGGCGAGAAGATCAATCAGCACGCGGTCGAAGGGAAGCGTCGGCAGGTCGAGCGTTCTGAGTTCGGAGACCGTGATCTCGCTGATAAACTTGGCAGCTGGGTTGAGCTTTGGATCGGCGTCGTAAAGTCCATTCACGTCTTTGACAAGGGTATGTGTCGCGCAGCCATAGCACTCGGCTAACAGGAAAGTGCCGGCATCGGTCCGGTGTGGCGGGATGCGCCCGAAGCGGGGCGTTTGCTCCCAAATTGAGAACGGGGGATCCCCATTGCAGATCACTCCTGGGGCCGACCTGATAAAGAAGGGCAGCATGTGCCCGAGAATTTCGGGTGGAATAGCGACGACGCCGTACGGCGCTAGCAACGTACCGAGGAGGTGCGCATTTCCGAGCGCATCGATGATCCGAAGCTGGGCCAGCACGCCGGTCGGCAGGCCGAGATCCATGCCGATCGAAGTCACATGGCGGCTGCGGACGCCCCCGCCGGTGCCGATCACGAGTTTGAAGTTCTCAAGTATTCTGGCTAGAGATTCGACTAAAGGGTAAACGGCCCTCTTCCCTTGGTCGATGATGGAGCGTCCGCCAATCTTGATGACGTGGCAGAATGGCAGCATCGGCACGACTGGGGTCTCAGTGGATGACATGACCTGCTTGTCGAGCAGGCTCTCGCGCATCAGCATCGATTCGACGTGACGACGCTTGTCGATCGGGATTTCCCGACTCTCCGGGACTTGTTTGGTCATCGTGCAAACCTCCCTTCAAGCGGTAATCACGGTTCCGACTTGCTCGTCATTGAGTGCGCGCGTGAGATTGCCGCGCTTCAAGCCGTTGATGACCTGAACCGAGCGGCGGTTTTTGGCATTCTTCATGAGTTGGAATACGGTCCGCTCCAGCACCACGTCGACCAGATCAAGTGCAATGAGTTCGTCGACCGTAATTCTGGGAATGAACTTGGCCTTCGGATCCTTTTTGGGGTCCGCCGTGTAAAGGCCCTCTTCGTCCTTGACGTAGATCATTGAGCGGGCACCCAAGGTCTCGCTTATGAGGTAACATCCGGCGTCGGTCCGGTGCGGTGGAATGCGGCCGATCTGCGGGTTGGGCTGCCAATAGGCATACGGGGGCATACCGACGCAAACGCAAGCCTGGCGCTCGGCGAGGTAGAGTGGCATCTGGGCGAACTGAGCTGGCTCTATGAATGGAATTCCATGCTTGGCGAGGAGAAAGTGGATCATCTTTGCGTTCTGGATACTCACGAAGAACCCGAGCACGCTCAGCACTCCCGTCGGCATGCCCAAGTCGAGCCCCACGCTGTAGGCATGGCGGGCCCGGGTGCCGGCGCCAGTGCCGATGATCATCTGGTGCTTGGGAAGATTTTCGACGATCTCGTCGATGAGCGGAAACACAGCCTCACGACCGCGATCGATGAAGCTTTGTCCGCCAATCTTGATGACGTTCGCGTCCGGCAAGATCTGGATCACCGGCTGCTGATCGAGCCGCGCCATCTCCGCTTCGTCGGTGTCGCTGCCAACCACGAGCGCAGAGGTTAGTCGATCCAGGTTTTCGTTTTCCATCTTGCGTCTCCTGTCGCGAGGCCGCTCCTGTGCGAGGCCGCCATTTCGTAATCACCGTCCTGGTGCTGTCACGTTGGATCCGGCGAGTGGGGACTCCTGCCTTGGCGTGTCCCAGAGTTTGACGGTGCCGTCCATGGCGGCGGTCGCCACGATCTCTCCGTCATGCGAGAACGTTACGAAGTGGATGCGCCTGAGATGTCCCTTCAGCGCGGCCGTTTGTCGGCGGGTTGCGACATCCCAGAGGCGCACTGTGTTATCGAGGCCTGCGGATGCGAGCATTCTGCCGTCAGGCGCGAACGCGCAAAATCGGGCCCAGGCCATGTGGCCTTTGAATGGCGGCAACTCCCTGCGGGTCTCCACTTTGAAAAGCTGTACGTCTCGACTGGCACCGGCGGACGCCAGCAGCTTGCCATCCGGGGAGAAGGCCACCGAGTGGACCGGCCCGGTATGCACGTCGATGGTGGCGATTTCCTTGGTCGAGGAGACGTCCCAAAGCTTTATGGTGCCGTCGATGCTACCTGACGCGATCGTCCGGCTGTCGGGCGAGTATGCCAACGCCTTCACCCCGCCGGTGTGGCCGGTAAGCGTGGCGATCTCTCGGTGGCTGCTGACGTCCCAGAGCATGATGGTCTCGTCGTAGCCCCCAGAGATCGCCGTCTTTCCGTCGGGCGCGTAAGCCACGGCGCGGATGATGTTCGTATGGCCCGTGAGTGTGGCGATCTCCTTTCCAGACGGCAGCTCCCATAGCTTGGCGGTCCGGTCGTAGGATCCTGTCATGAGGATCTTGCCGTCAGGCGAGATGGCAAGCGTGACAACTGCGCCGCTGTGGCCGGCAAGGGTCCGGAGCTCGTTGCCCGTGGCGACATCCCACAGTTTGACGGTCTTGTCGTGGCTTGCTGAAGCGAGGACCCGATCGTCGGGCGAAAAAGCCACAGCGGTCACGAAAGAGTTGTGCCCTTTTAGCGATGCCCGTTCCTCACCCTTCGGTCCGGTCTCCTCAGGGGCGGGCTCGATGCCAGACCTCAACAATTGATCGACATCCCAAATCTTGGCGAGATGATCCATCGTCGCCGTCGCGAGGGTTTTGCCATCCGGCGAGAAGGCCACGCCTCGGACACGGTCACCGACCCCGCTCCATCGCACAACGAGATCCTCGCCAGTTGCGGCGTCCCAGATCCGCAGCGAATTGTCTACGCTTCCGGCGGCCACCAGCTTGCCGTCCGGTGAAAACGCGACGCAAAGAACCTCGCTTGTCGAGCCCTCAAGTATCGCCTTCTCCTTGCGCCGGGCGACGTCCCAAAGCCGCACCGTCGTGTCCATACTGCCGGTGACAAGCGTTTTGTCATCGGGCGAGAATGCAATGCCGCGGACACCATGCTCATGGCCTTGCAGCGTTGCGAGCTCTTGCCCTGTGGCGACATCCGACAGTTTGGCGGTGTAGTCGTTGCTGCCAGAGGCAAGAATCTTGCTGTCATGGCTGAATGCTAATGAGCGCACTGCGCCATCGTGCCGGAGCGTGGCGCGTTCCTCTCCAGTGGCTACGTGCCACAATTTGATTGTGTTGTCGTGACTGCCTGAGGCAACGGTTTTCCCGTCGGGCGCAAAAGCAAGGGACCGGATCATGTTGGTGTGGCCCCTGAACGTGGCCAGCTCGTGCCCGGAAGCCCAGTCCCAAAGCTTCACCGTGCTGTCGTAACTTCCCGTCGCCAGAGTTTTGCCGTCAGGTGAGAAACGGACCGCCTCGACCGTTGCTTCGTGCCCGCTGAGCGTGACGATCTCGGCGCCCGTCGCTGCATCCCAAATCTTCGCTGTCTTGTCGTAGCTGCCCGTGGCGACATACCGCCCATCGGGAGAATAGTCGATCGACGCAAGAGCCAGGGTGTGGCCTTTCAGCATGGCGCGGACCTGCGCAACGGCTGGTATGGCTGCCAAGGTCGTCGCGAAAACCAGCGCGAGCGCCGCTGCTCTTTGAAAGCACGGGATCGGCATTGGGCCTTCCTCCCATTATTGGCTCGGTTCAGCCGGCAATTCTGCTGAACGCAACAATCATCGCGAAGCCGTAGTGGTTCCGCCCTCACACTGAAATGGCTGTCGTATCGGCGCCATTTGCTTGAGGAAACGAGGCCCCTAGCGTCTGCCTATCGAAACCCACGGTCTTAATCACCGCGTAAACCGGCGTACCTGGCGTCAAACCAAGCGTCTCGACCGATCGCTGCGTCAGGCGCGCTAGGATCGCCCGCCCGCCGCAATCAAGACGCAGATCCAGGATGGGCCCGCGCCGCGGACCGAGCTCCGCAACGACACCGCGCAATACATTCAGCGCGCTGAGTCCCTCAGGGCTGCGCGTGCTGATCATTACGTCGCGAGCGCGGATGTGCACCCGGACCTTGCTGCCGGGAATGCGCTCGTTGAGACGCGGAACCCATAGCCGACCTCCGCCGAGGCCCAATTGGGTCAGGCCAAATTGCTCGTCGTGTTCGAGGATCTCCGCTTCGAGGACGGCCCCTGCCTCCACAAGGTTGGTGAACGGGACCAGATCCAGGCGCGCCATGATATCGGAGGTCGGTCCCTTCGCTACGACGAGACCATCGGCCATCACGACCATCGTGCTCGCCAGACGTGCAACTTCCGGCACCGAATGGCTGACATAGATGATGGGCACTTCGGTCTCGTCGCGCAGGCGCTCCAGATAAGGCAGGATCTCAGCCTTGCGCGCTTCGTCGAGTGAAGCGAGCGGCTCGTCCATCAGCAGCAGCCGTGGCGTGGCCAGCAAGGCCCGTCCTATCGCGACCCGTTGCTTCTCGCCGCCGGAAAGCGAGCCAGGACGACGATCGAGCAAATGGCCAATCCCGAGCAGCTCCACAATCGGCGCAAGCTGGCCTACGCGTTTGGCCTCGGGCGTGAACCACCATCCGTATAGGAGGTTCTGGCGCACGGTAAGGTGAGGGAATAGCCGCCCCTCTTGGAAAACATAGCCAACTCGGCGGCGATGCTTCGGCGCAAAGATCTTATGCTTTGTGTCGACGATCACGTCACCATCCAGCGAGATGTAGGCGCGGTCAGGACGGACAAGACCGCCAATGATGTTTACCAACGACGTCTTGCCGGAGCCTGACCGACCAAAGAGTGCCGTGATCCGCCCCTCGCTCACAAATTGGGCTTTGAGCTCGAACGAGCCGAGACGGTGCTGTACGTCGACTTGGATCATCCCTCCACTCCGATGCGCCGTCCGACGAAGTACCCGATAGCATCCGAGGTGAGCAGAGCGGACATCGAGACCACAATCGCAATCACCGTGAGGCGAAACGCGGCAATGTCAGCCCCCGGAACCTGTGTGAACGTGTAGATCGCCGAAGGAAGCGTCTGCGTTTCGCCCGGAATATTTGAAACGAAGGTGATGGTCGCGCCGAACTCTCCCATGCCGCGCGCGAATGAAAGAATTGTGCCAGCGATGATGCCCGGCAAAATGAGCGGCAAGGTCACAGTCACGAAGACCCAGACGGGATTGGCGCCGAGCGTTCCGGCCGCGTCCTCAAGCCTGCGATCAATCGAGTCTATGGACAATTGCAACGCTCGGACCAAGAGTGGAAATCCCATCACGGCGCAAGCGAGCGCTGCGCCGGTCCACCGAAAAGCAAAGACTATTCCGAGGTTGTCCGCGAGGAAGGCGCCGAGCGGTCCTCGCCGGCCAAACAAGAGAAGCAGGATATAGCCTGTCACGACGGGCGGAAGGACCAGAGGCAGAAACACAACTCCGTTCAGGATCGACTTGCCCCAGAATTTTCCCCGAGACAGCAACATTGCTACGACAAGCCCTGGCGGCAGGCTCGCCACGGTTGCCCAAAGAGAAACCCGTATGCTTAGTTCGACGGCGGCTTGTTCCTCGGGCGTTAGTGTGAACATGGCTGGCCTCAGTTCAGCGTCGTGAATCCCTGCTTTTCAAGTATGGTGCGCGCGTCCGGCGTCTTGAGCATATCGATGAAGGCACCCGCGGCCGGTTTCTTCGAACTGGCTGTGACCGCGATCGGATAAGCAATGCGCGGGTGCATGTTCTCCGGGAAGGTCCCCACGCGCGACACGTTTGAGTCCGACGCTGCATCGGATTGGTAGACGATGCCGAGCGGGGCTTCGCCCCGCGAGACCATGAGCAGCGCGGCACGGACGTTTTCGGCTTGGGCGATGCGGCTCTTGACCGACTCCCAGACGCCGAGCGCCTCGAGCGCAGCCCGACCGTATTTACCGGCCGGGACCGCGTTTGTGTTTGCCATCGCCAGACGTCCCTGTCCGAGAAGCGACAACAAGGGAAACCCGGGCGCGATATTCACTTGGAGATCGGCGCCTTTTGACGAAATAAGCACGAGGCGGTTGCCAACCAGATCCGAACGCGTCTCCGGCCTGATCAGCTTGCGTTCAGCGAGGTAGTCCATCCAATCCTCATCCGCGGAGATGAAGACGTCGGCTGGCGCTCCCTGCTCGATCTGCTTGGCGAGCGCGGAGCTCGCAGCGTAGGAGATTACGGCTTGTTTGCCCGTGCGCTCATGCCATTGGGCGTTGATCTCATCGAGGGCAGTTTTTAGGCTCGCCGCAGCGAAGACGAGCACATCTGGCCGCTCGGCCCGAGCGAGTCGGGTGTTGCCAGTATAAAGCAGGGCAAGCAGGGCTGCGCAGACGAAAACTAACGGGACGCTTCGGACCATCGCCCAGGAGCGTTTGGACCCCCGGGACGCGGCTTGCCGGCGTGCATGTTCAGGCATTCTGACATGGATGTTAAGCACGGACCCTCCAGCCGGAATGCTCTCGTTTTGCGACAGCGTCCCTGAGTAACTTTCACCAAAGCTAAACGTTGCAGACGCAAGAGGCTCCCGAACTCATTCAGGGAGACCGTGAATGGCCAAGGCTTCGAAGAGCTCGATTGCCCACCCTGGGCTACCGGCGAGCACCGCATATCGAGTGATCGGCGCAGACGGTGTCGAGCGGAACATGTCAGACTTGTCAGACTGGATCGGGGCCATCCGCTCCGGCGCGGTCGAACCCCGATCGTTATTCCTGGACCAGGCAACGCAGCGCTGGCGGCCGGTGTCGGACCTGGAGATTTTTGACGAAGCCATGCAAGCCGAGGAAGTGAGCAAGGCTCGCCACCAAAGCAACGGCTCGAAAGCGCAGAACGGCCCGTCAGCAATTCAGGGTTTAGGCTGCGGACCAGAAGATTCGGCGAAACGAAAGCGGCGCTCCGCACTAGTCTGGGCAATCGCGGCTACAGTCGCACTCATTGCGTTCACGGTTTGGCTCGCGGGAGCTTCTCTGGCGACCGCCGTACAAACGCTTATTCGCCAAGTACCGGACCCGGTCCGAACTGGCGGAGCGGCCGTCGTCTTCGTCATTCTAGCCGAGGAGTTCTATTGGTTCTCGTTGATGATATTTGGGGTACGAAGTACGGGCTTCGCTCGGCGCTTTGCGGTGCTGGTTCCATCACTGCTAACTGCCTGCGTCCTGCTCTATGCGGCGTTCGCGTTCTTTGCGGCTGAGGCTTTTGACCTCAGTCTTCGATTCTTCGCGACATACGCTGCTTTTGCTGGCGCAGCCTACGCGGGGTCTCTCCTGCTCTGGTCCATCCTTCTGCTGCGGGGGCCGGACGCGACACCTGCCAAAAAGGCGCTTGCCAGCATTGTCGCGTCAATAATGCTGGCCGGCACGTTCTACATGGCGGTCACCCCGTCCGTGCGATAGGGAGACAAAACGCTTCGGCCGCAGGACCGCAGATGAGCTCCTGCCGTGTTCCTACTTAATAGCCCCAACGCCAACCAGGATGACGCCAACGCCAGCCGGGATAACGGTGCCGTCCCCCCGGATAAGTGTACGGTTGAGCGTAAGCATACCGCCCACGCCAGCCAGGATGGTGCCTCCATCCGGGATAGTACTGCGCTTGGGTGAGAAACCCCTGCGGCTGCGCCAGCCGAGCTGGGCCGATGGCAGCTTTGCTATCGCTGAGGGCAAGCGAGGCGAAGAAGACGCCTGAGGCGAGGATGACAAGCATACGCATAAGAGACCTCCTCGATGGAAATGGAGCCTCCGGGGATAACGCTTGAAAGGCACGTCAGGCTCATGGCGCGATCTTTTTGCCAATCCTCTCAGACAGGCTTACACTATGCGCAAGTGGATGATCCCCCATGTTGAATGCAGTTCGTGCCGGGGGCGTTCTTTTGTTCATGGCCGCCGCGGCCTTCTGGTACGCATATGACCAGGCCGAGGCTACCCGCGCTCGCGACGACGCGGATGTAGCAACCACCTATCGTGGCGGGGGCGGCGGGGGTGGAGGCCGCGGCAGACACCGCCTCAGCGGGCCGGTCGATGTCGTAACGGCTCCAGTGGTCCGTCAGGACATCCCGGTCAATGTCGAGGGCATTGGAACTGTTGAAGCGTTCAACACCGTCACTGTAAGGGCGAGGGTCGACGGTCTACTTCAGAAAGTTGAATTCACGGAAGGTCAAGAGGTAAAGACCGACGATCCGCTGGCCCAGATCGACCCGCGCCCCTATGAGGCCAGGCTCAGCCAGGTCCAGGGCATAAAGGCGAAGGACGAAGCACAACTGGCCAACGCGAAGCTCGATCTTGATCGCGCTGTGAAGCTTGGCCAGTTTGCGACGCAACAGACTGTGGACACCCAGCGGGCGCTGGTCCGGCAGCTGGAAGCGGCTCTGCGGACGGACCAGGCGAACATCGACGCAGCCGCCCTGGAACTCGAATACACCAGCATCCGGGCGCCGATTTCCGGGCGCACGGGAGTACGGCTCATTGACGCGGGGAATTTTGTTCGCGCGCGGGAGTCGGGTGGAATTGTCATCATCACGCAATTGGAACCGATCTCCGTCGCCTTTTCCCTGCCGCAGCAGCATCTCGAGACGGTGAACCATGCGCTCGCCAAAGGGAAAGTCGCGGTGGCGGCGCTCGATGCAGACGGGAAGAGATTGTGGGAAGAGGGTGTCCTTGCGGTTCTCGATAATCGCATCGATTCTCAGACCGGCACGATCAGACTCAAGGCCACGTTTGCCAACACCGAGCGCAAGCTTTGGCCGGGGCAGTTCGTCAACGTTCGTGTAAGGCTCGATACCGTCAAGGACGGCACCGTCGTGCCCAGCGCGGCCGTTCAGCGTAATTCAAGCGGCACGTTTGCTTACGTGGTCGATCCCGAGAACCGGGTCGAGATGCGGCCGATCCGCGTCGGCCAAATCGATGGCAATGTGGCGCTGGTCGAATCCGGCCTCGAACCCGGTCAGAAAGTCGTTGTCACCAGCCAGGAGCAACTGCGGCCGGGCGCGAGTGTGAACCCGACTGAGGCTACGGCTGACGCCGAAGGCGGCACCTCCGCCCCACAGATCACGTCCCCTATGCGTCCACCGGAAGTAGCGCCGAATCGGCGGCATCGGCGGCCGCCATGAGCATATCAGCACCCTTCATCGCCCGTCCGGTCGCGACCTCATTGATAAGTGTCGCGATACTTGTTGCCGGGGCGCTTGGATTTCGCTTGCTTCCGGTCTCCTCGTTGCCCGAAATCGACTTTCCTACGGTCCAAGTCTCGACCCAGCTTCCCGGTGCGGGCCCGGACACAACTGCATCGCTGGTAACGACGCCGCTCGAGCAGCAGTTGGGACAGATCGCAGGTCTGTCGCTGATGACGTCGACAAGTTCGTTTGGAATCAGCGTGATCACCATGCAATTCGTCCTTGACCGGGACATTGACTCGATTGGGCAGGACGTACAGGCCGCCATCAACGCAGCAGCGGCTTCGCTGCCAAGCGGCCTTCCATACCCGCCAGTGTACAAAAAGGTGAATCCGGCGGACCAGCCGATCCTCATCCTGGCCCTTACGTCCGACACGCAGCCAATCACGAAAGTCCAGGATATCGCCGATACGGTGCTGGCGCAGAAGCTGAGCGAAGTAACTGGCGTCGGGGCGGTGATGATCCAGGGTGGGCAGAAACCTGCGGTGCGGATCCAGGTCAACCCAGTCCAACTCGCGGGATATGATCTAAGCCTCGAACAGGTCCGCACGGCCCTAGGCCGCACGAATGTCGATCAGCCCAAGGGCAGCTTCGACGGTCCCCACCAAGCATTCATGATCGGGGCTAATGACCAAGTTTTGGCACCTGAGGCCTATGCAAATGTGATCATTGCGTACCGAAACGGAGCTCCGGTCCGCGTGGCCGACGTCGGTACTGCGGTCCAAGGAGCGGAGAATGCGAAAGTCGGTGCGTGGTTCAACGGTCGACCAGCCGTCGTCCTCGACATCCAGCGCCAGCCTGGGAGCAACATCATCCAGACGGTTAACCGGATGCACGAGCTTCTGCCGCGGCTGCGTGCGGCCCTGCCGCCAGGGATCCGGCTGACGATCCTGAGCGATCGCACGGAGACCATCCGGGCCAGCATAGCCGATGTCGAGTTCACCCTGATGCTCACCGTTGGGCTGGTCGTGCTCGCGATCTTCCTGTTCCTTCGCCGTTTTTGGGCGACGCTCATCCCGAGCGTCGTGATCCCGCTTTCGATCATCGGTACGTTTGGCGTTATGTATTTGGCGGGATTCAGTCTCGACAACCTCTCCCTCATGGCGCTCACCGTCGCGACCGGTTTCCTCGTGGACGACGCCATCGTCATGATCGAGAACATCGTGCGCCACATCGAGGCTGGAGAGGCACCGCTGGCAGCCGCCTACGAGGGCGCCCGTCAGATTGGGTTCACTATCATCTCGCTCACGGTCTCGATTATTGCGGTGTTCATCCCGCTGCTGTTTATGCAGGGAATCGTCGGGCGACTATTCCGGGAGTTCTCGCTGACACTGTCCGTCACCATCATTGTGTCGGCTATCATATCGCTGACGCTCACCCCAATGATGTGCGGGCACCTCTTGCGGAAAGAGCAGGAGCAGCGCAGCAACGCGTTCCTGCGCGCCTCTGAGCGAGCGTTCGCAACGAGTCTGACACTCTACGAACGGAGTCTCGCATGGGTCATGCGACAAAAAGCGGCCACTCTCGCGGTCGCATTAGCGACACTGGTCGCAACCGTCGCGCTGTACGTGCTGGTCCCTAAGGGCTTTTTGCCCGTCCAGGACACTGGCGTGATCGTTGCGACGACCGATGCGGAGCCCGGAATTTCGTTTCACAAGATGGTGCGGCTGCAGGCGAAGGCTGCCGAGATCGCCGGCCGTGATCCGGATGTCGGCGGCGTCGATTCATTCGTGGGCGTCGGACTTGTCAATTCGACACCGAACACTGGGCGTATGACCATTGTGCTCAAACGACGCGATCAGCGGACCGACATGGCCAGCGAAATCGCGCGGCGGCTCGATTCCGCTTTGGCCGAAGTGCAGGGCCTCTCGGTCTACCTCCAGCCCGCGCCAGAAATTCAGATCGGGACGCGCACCAGCCGGACGCAGTACCAATACATCATGGTCGACGCGAACCCCGAGGAGTTGGCCGAGTGGGCACAGCGGTTGCTCGAAAAACTGCGCTCGACGCCGCTACTCCACAACGTAGCGAGCGATCAACAGACGGGCGGCCTCGCGGCCGACGTGGTTATCGATCGCGACAAGGCCGGTCGCCTTGGAGTGCTTCCGCAGACAATTGACGACACGCTTTACGATTCCTTCGGGCAACGGCAAGTCTCAACCATCTACACGCAGCAGAACCAATATCACGTCGTATTAGAGGTGGCGCCGGACTTCCAGCTCGACCCGGCTGACGTTGGACGCCTTTACGTGCCATCCAGCCAAGGCGCGCAGGTTCCACTCGAAAGCTTCGCTACGATAAGGCTCGGTAACGCCCCGCTTGCGATTACACATCAAGGCCTTTTTTCGTCGGTTACGCTCTCCTTCGATCCGGCCCCGGGCGTTTCACTCGGACGAGCGGTGCAGACCTTGCGTGAAGCCGAGCAGGCGATTGGCATGCCCGATTCCGTCATCGGATCGTTCTCCGGTGAGGCCGCCGAGTTCCAGGCCTCCCTCGTCAGCGAGATTTGGCTCATACTCGCCGCCGTGGTCGCCGTCTATATCGTGCTCGGCGTGCTCTATGAGAGCACCATTCACCCGATTACGATTCTATCGACTTTGCCTTCCGCGGGAATCGGCGCCTTGATCGCGATTATGATCACAGGCAACGACCTGTCGCTGATTGGGGTGATCGCTATCGTTCTCCTCATCGGGATTGTTAAGAAGAACGCGATCATCATGATCGATTTCGCTTTGGACGCCGAGCGGACGCGAGGGCTGCGCCCGGAACAAGCGATCTTCGAGGCCTCGCTCAAGCGCTTCCGCCCAATCATGATGACGACGATGGCGGCCCTTCTTGGATCCATTCCTCTCGCGCTCGGCGCCGGTCCAGGATCAGAGCTGCGTCGCCCATTCGGCATTGCCATCATCGGTGGGCTGCTGCTCAGCCAATTCCTGACGCTCTACACGACCCCGGTGATCTACGTTGCGCTCGACCGAGTCCGAGCGCTGCTTCGCTATCGTATGCGAATGAGGCTGGGGGCTGCGGAATGAGGTAGCCGCGAGTCACAACGATCGGAGGCCATGGTGGGCTATCTTGAAACGTGCCTGCGGCGACCTGTCGGTGTCAGCCTGCTGATGCTGGCGCTTCTGATGGCCGGTGCACTGGCGTTTCGCGTCCTGCCTGTGGCGTCACTACCGCAGGTGGATTATCCGACCATCATGGTAACGGCGGAGCTTCCGGGCGCCGAACCGCAAACGATGGCCACCGCCGTCGCCGCGCCGCTGGAGCGGCGGATCGGACAAATCGCCGGCATCACCGAACTCACCAGCACGAGTCTTCTCGGCATCGCCACCGTCGTCGTCCAGTTCGAGCTTAACCGCCCGATCAACGCAGCGGCTCGCGACGTGCAAGCAGCCATTAATGCGGCAGCACCTGATCTTCCGGCGGGAATGTCGCACCCGCCAACCTGGCGCAAGAACAATCCGTCAGCGGCGCCGGTCCTGATCTTGGCGCTGACATCCACGTCGCTTCCATCCGGCGTAGTCTACGAGGCGGCGGAAACGATCCTGGCGCAACAGCTCTCTCAGATGGAGGGCGTCGGTCAGGTCACGGTCAACGGCTCCGAGAAGCCCGCGGTGCGCGTCCAGGTCAACCCAGCTGCGCTTGCATCGATGGGACTCGGTCTTGAGGATGTGCGGGCCGCCTTGAACGCCGTCAACGCAGCAGGGCCCAAGGGACGCGTGGATGCAACGGACGGCTCTTATGTCATCCGCGTCAACGACCAGATGCGCTGGGCCAACGAATACAGGTCAGTGATCGTCACCACCCGGCACGGCACTCCGATCCGGCTCGATGCGGTCGCATCGGTCATCGATAGTGTCGAGAACGTCCGCACCTCGGGGTGGTTCAATAATCAGCCCGCCGTGCTTGTCTTCGTGTTCAGGGAGGTCAATGCCAACGTAATCGAGACGGTGGATCGTATCCACGAGCTCCTCCCCACGCTGCGGGCCTGGCTTCCACCGGCCGTTGACCTGTCGGTGATGAGCGATCGAACGGAGACCATCCGTGCCAGCGTGCACGAGATTGAACTTTGCCTCGTGATCAGCCTTGGACTTATCGTCACTACGGTATTCCTGTTCTTGCGACGGCTCTGGGCCACCATGGCCGCAGCGATTACCATCCCGCTGTCGATTGCCGGTACCTTCGGTGTGATGTACCTGTTCGGGTACACCATCGACAACATGTCTCTGATGGCACTTACGGTTGCAACTGGCTTCATTGTCGATGACGCCATCGTGGTGCTCGAAGCGATCAGCCGCCGTATGGGAAGCCGCGAGTCGCCGTTCCAGGCAGCTTGGCAAGCCGCTCGCCAGATCGGTTTCACTGTCGCTTCGATCAGCGTGTCCCTGATCGCCGCCTTGATCCCCCTCTTGTTTATGGGGGGCATAATCGGGCGGCTGTTCCGCGAGTTTGCCGTCACGTTAGCGCTGGCCATTGCGGTCTCCGCGATCGTGTCCCTGACATTGATCCCGGTGATGGGTGCCTATCTGGGCCATACCCGCAGAGGCAGAGAGAAACCCCCGTTGGAGTTCATTTTCCAGAAGCTGCTCGCCGGATACGAAGCCGCACTGGTAGTCGTCCTTCGCCATCGCGGCGCCACTCTGACTATGATGGGAGCGAGCATCCTCGCCACCGTCGTCCTCTGGATCGAGGTTCCAAAGGGATTTTTCCCCCAGCAGGACACGGGCGCCATTGTTGCCATCGCTGAAGCGCCGATGACTGTTTCGTTCCAAGCCATGACTCGGCGGGTGCAGGCCCTTATGAGCATCCTTCTCAATGATGCGGCTGTGGCGAGGGTGGGGAGCTACACCGGTCAATCAGGCGCCACTTCGAACCAGGCCCGCATCTTTATCGCCTTAAAGCCGCTTGCCGAGCGCGGCCTCGACACCGACCGTGTCATTGCTCGGCTGCGCCGAGCGACGCGCGAGGTGCAGGGAGTTGCCCTCTACATGGTGCCCGTCCAGGAAGTGCGTGTCGGCGGCCGCATCTCCAAAGCGCAATATCAATACAGCATTACAGGTCCGGATCTGGGTGAGTTGGAGACATGGGCAGGACGGCTCGTGGAGCGTCTGAAGGACTTTCCCGATCTTCGCGACGTAACTACCGATCTCGAGCTAGGCGCCTTGCAGGCGATGCTCGTCATCGACCGCGACGCGGCCGGGCGGCTCCAGGTGGCACCGAACGATATCGATCAGACGCTTTATGATGCTTTCGGCCAGCGTCTGGTGTCCTCAATCTATGCTCCCCATTACACCTATCACGTCGTCCTTGAGGCCTCCCCAGAGTTGCAGGAGGACCCGTCCTCGTTGGCGAAAGTGTACGTCGCTGGGCCAGGGGGGAAGCAAGTCCCACTGGGGAACGTCGTGCGGGTCGAGCACGCCATTCAAATGAGTGCTGTCGCCCATCAAGGACAAGCTCCTGCCGTGACGCTGACGTTCTCGATGCGACCCGGTCTACCAATCCAGCGGGGTACTGAGATCGTCGAGCGCGAGATGCGCGAACTCGGCGCGCCAAGCCATGTTCGGGGGAGTTTTCAAGGCAATGCACGGGCGTTCACGGAGTCGCTCGCCACCCAGCCCATGCTGATCGCAGTGGCGCTTTTCGCCGTGTACGTGGTGCTCGGCGTTCTTTACGAGAGCACAATCCATCCCGTGACGATCCTGTCGACCCTCCCGTCAGCCGGGGTCGGCGCCATCCTGGCGCTCTGGGCGATTGGGCGCCCGCTCGATCTGATTGGCATGATCGGAATCATTCTGCTCATTGGCATCGTCAAGAAGAACGCGATCATGTTGATCGATTTTGCGCTCGTCGCCGAGCGCGAGCACGGCCGTTCGCCCGAGCAGGCGATCTTCGAGGCCTGTCGTCTGAGATTTCGCCCCATCCTGATGACCACCATCGCGGCGATTCTTGGGGCGGTGCCTCTGGCGGTTGGGCTGGGCGTCGGCTCTGAGCTTCGACAGCCGCTCGGTATCTCGATCATCGGCGGGCTGCTGGTGAGCCAGGTATTGACGTTGTTCACCACTCCCGTTGTGTATTTGGCACTCGACCGTCTGCGGTCCGATGTCGAAAGGAGTAGCTTTGAACACCCGTCCTCGCGCACCCGCACCGAGGCGGGCGGAGCGGGAGATATCGCGGCCGGGTAATGGGTAACGCACATAGAAGCGGTCCCGACTAAGCGTGATCCAGCGCATCGTTCATTGCTATCGGTGCCTTGGCAAAGGAGTGGTCCTGTGAGCGAGATACAGCACGAGACCCGCACCACCGCCGTGTTGAAGGTCTCATACCTCCTCGCGGTGACGATGATCGCGTTCGCTGTGCCGGCGCTCTCGCTGACCGAGCCGGCGCGCTGGCTTGTCATTCCCGGCCTTGCAGGCATTCAGGCCATCATTCTCTTGGCTTGCCGAGTCGGTCTGCGAGATGTCACACGCATGGCCTTGCGGCTGAAGTGGCTGTTCGTCTTTCTGATCGGCATGTATGCCCTGCTGCCGCCCGAGAGCCCTTCCGCAAACGACGTACTAATGGAGTGGCCCGTTCCATGGGTTGGCTGGTCGCTAACGATCAATGTGAGCGGGCTTGAGAAGGCGGCGCTCATGTGCCTCCAGATCGTGACTGTCCTGCTGGCATCGGCTGTCGTGCGCTTGACCGGGACCGGCCGCGACTTGGTCGATGGCCTGCATGCATTCCGATTGCCGCCGCTGTTCGTGCATGCGCTCGACCGGACTCTTGCTCTCCTCGAAGGCACGCACGGAACGGGGCGTGGCGGCAGCCGCGCACGCGGCCGCACGTCCAGGTTCGGAGTTTTTGTTCTTTTGCGGCAGGTTTTGCGAGGCGACATTGGAGCGTTTGCCGACGTCATCCGACAGAATATCGCACTTGCGGAAAGCCGTGCCGCGGCCGATGCCGACCCGCGGGTTCGAGGTCACCTTGCTCATGATGTCGCGGTCATTACCGGAATCGCGCTGTGCATGGCGTCACTCAAGATGCTCAAGGTCCTGCCGGGTCTGCCGTTCGCGTCCGGGCACAAAACATTCCTATTGTTTCCGCTGTATGTTCTCGCCGCGCGCCTGACGCGGTCCCGGTGGGGCGCCACCGCGGCGGGTTCGATCATGGGCGTGATCGGCTTCCTCCAAGGTGACGGCCGGTTCGGTGTTCTGGAAATATTCAAGCACGTCGCACCGGGGCTCGTCATCGACGTTGGCGAGCCGTTGGTGCGGCGATGGCCGCCGTGGGCTCTCGGCTATTGCGTGCTTGGGTTCTTCGCGGCCATCGCCCGCACCGCGACCGAATTTGTCATCGTGCTGCTGCTCGGTGCGCGGGCAGAGATCTACCTCTTTCCCGCCGTCAAGCTGGTGCCGAATCTGATCGCCGGGGTGCTCAGCGGTTTCGTGTCGGTGATTGTCCTGCGTGTCGTTGCCGAGTCGAGCTCGAGGTCTTCCAGCGAAGCTGCTGTACAGCCGCCCAGCAACGAACTGGGTCAACGGCCAGCTAGCGAGCAGCATCAACCGGAAAAGGGGGACGCTGCTTCGGCCGGCAGCGGAACATCACCTCGCCACGGACGTGGCATTAGGCGCATGCAGAACCCCGAACGTAGTGGCGTCGATCGACCGAAGACCTGAGCAATCCGTCTTCAAACTCGCTTCTGGCGTTGCGCTACAGCGACCCGCGCCTCGCTAACGCGGCCTTGCATCCTTCTGACAACTCATTTGGGTTCAGGTCCTGCAGACAGCGGCCAGCTCGCGCTTCGCCGCGGCAAAATTTCTCGATCTCAGTGGCACAAGCGTTCCGAACCGGACCCTGGCCGCGAACTGCATCGCCAGGGGCTTTGCCGCGCTGATCTTGACAGGCTGCACCTTGGACGCAGCTGATCAAAAGCAGCATGCTCAAAACGGTGCGTCCCATGACTCATTCTCGCGTCGGGCGACCTGAAGGATCGAGCCAAGCATTGCGCGCGGCTCAGTGCTTACCGCCTCCGGTCGATGGAGTCCTTGCCGCTGCGAAGGCGCTGGGGGGCAGCACAGGCAGTTCGCGAAAGTTGTCCGGTAACTGGCCGGTTAGGCTCTCCAAGAAAGCTACGATGTCCTCAATATCTTGCTGAGCAAAATCCTTTCCCAGCTGCACCTTGGCCATAATTCGCACAGCTTCCGGCAGAGTGTTGATCGCTCCGTCGTGGAAGTAAGGCGGCGTCATTGCCACATTGCGCAGGCTGGGCACCTTGAACACGTACATGTCCGCGTCATCGTGGGTAACGTCGAAGCGCCCCTTGTCGATCTCGGTGCTTCCGGTTTCTTTCCAGTAATCTTCGACGACCCCAAACTTCTGGAACATGCTGCCCCCGACCCCTGGGCCGTTGTGACAGGCTGCGCAGCCAGCCTCCAGGAACGTTCTCAACCCGCGGCGTTCGGGGCTAGAGAGAACCTCGGCATTGCCCGAAAGATATTGATCGAAACGAGACGGAGTAGTCAGCGTGCGCTCGTAGCTGCCGATTGCCTTGCCCCAATTCTCCGGCGTCACAGGATCCTGCTCGCCCGGGAACGCCTTGGCGAACAATTCCAAATAGCTGGGAATCGCCTTTATATTTCTTATCGCGGAGTCGTAGTCGGGATTGCCGAAGCTTGTCGGACCAATTAACGCTTGCGTTGCCTGGTCTTCGACGTTTTTCCGGTCGCCGCGCCAGTGCGCATTAAACTGCAGGGCGGCGTTAAGCACAGTTGGCGCATTGCGCGGGTTGATTGCGTCTCTCGCGCCGTGAGGTTTGTTGAGCCCATCGGTTCCATAGAGAAACGGCTCATGACAGCGAGCGCAGCTCGCAGTGCCATCTGCCGAAGCACGGGAATCAAAGAACAGCATACCACCCAATTCGACGCGCTCGGGTGTAATCGGGAACTCCGGCGTCGCCATGTCCTTCGGCAATGGTTGAAAGGCCTGCTGTGCGTCGGCCAGCAACCGGGAATCATCTGCCGCACCGTTCACGGCCAAGCTCAACGCGAAGAGGCTCGCTACCGAACCCGCTGCGATCAACGCTGCCGCGCTCCAACGAGAGCGGGATGGCGCACTTGCGCTCATTCGTCCCTCCCTCACGCCTGGACAACAAATGCACGGTTCCAAAATAGGTTCCAGCGACGCGCGTCGACATCAGCGCCTGCAGGTCCCGATAGCCTGAACTGACGAACCCGGAGAGCCGATGCAGACCGGCCAAAATTGCGAGTTTGCACGCGCTCCGAAATCCGGATCCTTGCACGCCTCGCGGCGACAGTAGGGATCCACTTCTGCTTGCTCGCATCTTCTTGAACGTCGCCGCCACAGAGGCGCGTGATCGCGCCGTTCACACGGCGATGCCGCCAACGACCGTTGCAAGCTCGAGGTGATAGTACAACACGTGCATCGCCGTCATTTGGCTTGAGCTTGCGCAGATGAACTCGGTCCAAATGCCCGCAGACGACGTAAGCGGGTCGATCGTCATTGAGCGCAAACCAGACTACGTCCTTTTTTGGTCTCGGGGTTCGGCTCGGGTGCATACTCGCCGAAGCTGTTGAACGGCACGAGGCATCGGTTCTCAGCCTTCAGCCAATCGCGCACGCCAGTGCGGCGAAGAGGTGTTGCGGACGGTGCGTGGCGGCGGTGGCATGCCCCAGCGCATCAGCATCATGTCGGGCTGCTCTCAGCGTCTTGATTTTGTTGCAAAATAAGTCATTACGCATGCGCTATGCAGCTGCACACCAGCGGATCCTACATGCATACCCTCAAGGGCACCGCTCAGGACATGTTCAGCCTCGGCGTGCGCCCATGAGTGCCGCTACGGTGCTCTAACATTCAAACCAGGACTGCCCCATGGGGCCGATCACATCGTGTCCTTAACTGTCGGGAACTTAGGGGCCAATTCGGAGTTTCCATGAGTTTCCCATCTGGAGGAGTGTCATGCGAAGAACGATTCTGGCTTTATCAGTCATTTTTTTCGCACCGACGGCAGTGATGGCGTTGACGGCCGGCCGAGAGCAGGTCGGAGACCCTGAATTAGGAGCTGCTGGGACCGCCATCCAAAAACTTCAAATCGCTCCCGGCCACGTCGCCGCAAGCGGCAACGGAGACTTCCTGGAGGGCAATTTGATCCTTGCCAAGGGCGACAAGTCTGGAACCGGTCCTGGTCGTGGCGGCCACAAGGGCGCCAAGAAGGGTGAGCACAAGGGCGGCCAGAAGCACGGTAAATCCTGAGCGTGTTTTCTAAGTCGCTTGTATTGCGCGGCCACAAGCTTCGCGGCCCGCAGACCTTGAGCGGCCACACGCCACCGCCGACACGGCGCCCGTGTCCGTGCTGTACGCACCATTGCGGATCAGATGAGCTGGGTCGTCGGCAAAGACCCTGGGCACG
This sequence comes from Bradyrhizobium sp. 142, assembly GCF_023074015.1. Lineage (NCBI taxonomy): Bacteria > Pseudomonadati > Pseudomonadota > Alphaproteobacteria > Hyphomicrobiales > Nitrobacteraceae > Bradyrhizobium > Bradyrhizobium sp. 142. The sequence continues at coordinate 131,599 of NZ_JADPKQ010000036.1, read as the reverse complement.
GGCTGCGGGTTGCCGACGCAGCGATTGACCACCCGGAACAGCGCGATGATGATCCTCGCGACCCGTTAACGCCTCAACGGCCCGCCACGTTGCCCCGCGCCCATTGGAACGGAAGCAGCAAGATCAGATAGCGTCGCTTTCGATTTCCGCGGTCACATTTGTGAATCACACTCGCCCTGAGTCGCGGGTTTTATTCGTCGCGTCCCGTAGCTTGACCAAATCTCAATGGCGACAGCCGGCGATGAAAGCACGGGCCGCGTTGAAGAAGTGGCGACAACGTCTTCGACGAGGCCAGGATCCTGTGATCAAGTGTCATCTTTGCGAGACCACGGCACGTTGCTTCGATGCCCCGCATCCCATACAACCAGCAGGGCACCCAGACAGGCGAACGCGAGAAGAATCATGAGCGTCATCATGGTTCTATGCGTGAGCTCATTGCGATTTCTTCCGACCCAATCGCCCGCAGTCACGAACGGCACGGCCTTTTCCGCCTTGGCGCCTTCGTGGCGGCCCGAGCCAGCCTGCGATTGGATCGAGCGCGCATCGAACCAACCTCAAGTTCGATGTCCAAGGCGCGCGTTGGACGTATACCGGTCCAGCCGGCGTTACGATCTGACCTTGTGGTCTATGTACTGGCTGACCACTCCCGATGATGGTCCCAGTTCGACTGTGATAGCCGACGGGCATGGACTTCCACTCCACGGCCTCACGTCCTATCTCACCGAACGCGCCGCACTGGGTGCTGTTGCTGCCGACACTCCTCAAAGCCACCGTCAGCACGCCACGAACCCTCATGCCGCAGCTCCGAGCCAAAATTCACCCGGTCTTCCAATAAAGACCGGTACAAAGGGCAAACCGAATTCCTGCCCAGCCTCACAGCGCAATCCGGGCTACGTCGGGCAAAACACCGGCATGATGCCATGGTCCAGACTTACCAAAAAACTCGCCAGCCTTGCCGATGCAAGGCGGGCCCTACGCCGCGCTCATTGCCCAGGTACGCTCCAGAAGAAGCCGCATCAACTCATGGGCTGGCTGGGGCCGGCTGATCAGATAGCCCTGCATCTCGGTGCAACCAAGCTCGGTCACCTTGCGCCACTGATCATCCGTCTCCACACCTTCCGCGACGGTCGTCATGCCAAGCCGCTGCGCCATCATCGTGACGGCTTGCACAATCGTGACGCAGTCTTCCTTTTCGAAGATGTGGTCGATGAAAGACTTGTCGATTTTGATCTTGTCGAACGGGAAGGTGCGCAAGTAGCTCAGGCTCGAATAGCCGGTCCCGAAATCGTCCATGGCGAGGCGGACGCCGAACTCGCGCAGCTGATGCAGGGTCGCAATCGTGTCGGACGTATCCTGCATGAGAACGGATTCGGTCACCTCCAGTTCGAGCCGGTCGGGCGCAAGCCCCGAAGCTGCCAGCGCCGCCGCGACCTGCAAAACCAGAGCCTGACCTGCGCAGAGGAAAGGTTGACGGCGACGGCGATGCCGTGCGGCCAGCTGGCAGCGGCCATGCAGGCCAGCCGCAGCGGCCACTGTCCGAGTGCTCCGATCAGGCCACATTCCTCAGCAACCGGGATGAACTCGGCCGGTGACACGATTCCGCGGGTGGGATGATGCCAGCGCAGCAGCGCTTCGCAGCATGTCACCTCCCCGCTCTCCAGGTCGACCAATCGGCTGGTAGTAGAGCTCGAACTGCTGCTCTGCGAGGGCGATCCTCAGGTCGGCCTCGATCTGGTGGCGGGCCTTAACGCGAGCATCGAGCGCGTCCTCGTAGAAGTGATACGAGCCGCGTCCACTCGCCTTCGCCGCGTACAGCGCAAGGTCTGCGTTCCTGACGAGTTGCTCTTGGTCGGCCGCGTCCTCGGGCGCAATCGCGATGCCGATGCTCACCGCGACGGCCATCTGATGGCCGCTTAACAGGAATGGCGGCTTGAGAGCCGCGCCCAGGCGCGCGGCAAGCTCGGCCGCGTCGGAGGGACGGTGCAGAAGGCTCTGCAACACCGCGAACTCGTCGCCGCCGAGCCGCGCGATCACATCGGTGTCCCGGACGCAATGGCGCAGGCGGTCCGCGGCCTGGCGCAAGAGTTCGTCGCCGGTCGAATGGCCGAGCGTGTCGTTGACGCGCTTGAAATGGTCGAGATCAAGATAGAGTAGCGCGACCTTCTCGCCACGGCTGACGCGAGCCAGCACCCGCTCGAGTTCGATCGCGAACAGCGCGCGATTGGGCAGGCCCGTGAGAGTATTCGTGATGAGCCAGGTGCTGAATTTGCTCCTTGCCGCGGTCGCGTGCGATCTCGGCCCGGCGCATATCGCGATAGAAAAGGGCGGAGCCGAACATCAAGGCAATCAAGGACGCGCCACCGCTGAGCAGTAGGTACTGGCTTGCGCGCTTCGATTCGGCCTGCATCCGGTCCAACTCTGAAGCGACCCGCGCGTTTGTCAGGTTGACGACACTGTTCATATGGTTAGTAATCCGCACGTAGCTGCTGCCGGCCTTCAGCATTTCGACCGGCGCAAGCCGGACGTTCACCGTGCATAGATCCACAACGGAGAACAGCGATGCCCGGTACAGCGCGAGCTCGCGGGCCGCTGCGGCATAGACCGGGAGCGCCTGCTCGTCGTTCTGGAACGAAGCCTGCAGCTCGCCATATTGCTTGACAATGGCCCGTGCCGTATCGATTGCGAACCGGCCGCGCTCGAACACCGCCTCTTCGTCGAACCTGCGCTCGATCGCCCCTGCTAACAGGTCCGAGAGCTGCACCTGGTTCTCCGAGAGAGAGAGCATCAGGCGGCCGACCTTCTCAAGCCGCGTGATCTGCTCCTGCTTGATCTCCTGGATAACCAATTCCTGATGCGAGAACGCGCGCAGAAACTCGGTACACACTGCGAGCAGAACGGTCACGGCCAAAGCCGAGCTGCCGATCAGCCGTGCGCGGAGGGTGCTGAATCCAATACTCACGATCGCACCGCGTGAGTGCGATATCGGAGTTCGTCAACGTCACTCAAGGGCAGCAGGCTCGAACTCCGCCGGATCGATCGAGCCGGCGAGCGCAAACGCGCCATGTCCATCGGGCTGAAAGATCAGCGCGCCGCCCTCATATTTTGGCCAGAGGCCGGCCGCTTCCTTCAGATTCGTGGTGTGGCCGACGAGAACGGTATTGCTGCCGAGCGGCGGCGGCGTTGCGAGCATCCTTCTGAGCTCGTTGGCGACCTCGCCTAAATCTTCCTTCGGCAGGGCCAATGTATAGACCAGTGCGCGTGGGGTCGTCTGCTCGATGCCCGGAAAGGCGAGCGAACCCGTTTCGGCGGCGCGGCAAATCGGGCTGGCGAAAACCTGGTCGACTAGGATTCCTGCCGCCTTGAATGCGAGCCCGATCGTGCGCGCGTGTGCACGGCCGGCATCCGAGAGCGGGCGCTGCTTTGCACAATCATTCAAATCGATCGGGTCGGTGTCACTGCGTGAAGTGTCGGTCTGATCGTGCCGGAGATAGATAACATATCCGCCGGCCTTGAGCGCCTTGAGCATAGCCTGACCGCCAAGTTCCGCCGCGAGGCAAGTCGCGCTGAACCCGGAGAGAGAATCAAAGTCGCAATTGCAAGCACCAGCCACCGCATCTGCAATCCTCGGCGCAGAGGAGTCGGTCCCGGGTCGCGCAGCACGATGCAACGACGTTAGGCGGCCATTAACCTCAGTCGGTCGCAGCCCGCATGGGCGATTGTACAAAATCGAACACAAAACCCATAACGCACCGACGGCTGCTTCAAGCAGCGGGTTTTTGGCCATAGAGACTTTCAAGACGAGCCGGTTAAGCGCCGAGAGATTGCATGAGGATCACCTCGCGGACCTCGTCGCGCTCCACCTCGATCCCGAGGTGTCGCGCTATATCGGCGGCGCGCGCTCGGCCGAGAGGACGGAGGCTTCTCTCGCCGTCAACATGGCCCATTGGGATCAGCACGGCTTAGCGCGCCCCACAGCTGCAGTCGGGACTCTGACACCGTCTGCGCGACACGAAACGAAGGCAACCACATAGTTCAGGCAGCGGTCTCGACTGCAGCAGCCAGGGCGCGAGGATGGCTCGCCCGCCCGCGTTCATCGAGCTCGATCTGTGCCCCTGAGGATCTGCGACGCCTCGCCCATTCGGAAATCAACTCGGCGCAGGTATGGTCGAGATAGGCGAGCCGGCCGGCCTCGAGCCGCAGCTTCGCAGTGTTCGGCAACTGGTCGAGCGCCTCGGACAGCCTCGGCAGATGCAGGAAGGTGGCGGCGCCTGCCAACCGCACAGTCACTTCGCCTGGCCCCGCGGCATGTCGACGGATGATGAGGTAGGGCCGTCGGATGAACGGCACGAGTTCGAGTGCAGCAACCGCAAGCCCAACCAGAACGCCCTTCAGGAGATCGGTCGCGACGATCGTCACAAAGGTCGCTGCCCAGATCGCCACCGGCAGGGTGCCGTATCGCATGAACAGCTCCCGCGCGTGGCGCAAGCCCACCAGACGCCAGCCGGTCACCACCAGAATGCCGGCGAGCGAGGCGGTCGGGACCTGACGGAGCAGCCACGGCGCTGCAAAGATCAGCGCAAGCAACCAGACGCCGTGCAGCACGGCTGACAGGCGCGAGGCCGCACCGGCCTGGACGTTCGCCGAACTGCGCACGATCACACCCGTCATTGGCAATGCGCCGGCGAGGCCGCACAATGTATTGCCGACGCCCTGTGCCCACAGTTCGCGATCGTAGTTGGTCCGCGCGCCCTGATGCATCCGATCGACCGCGGCCGCCGACAGCAGCGACTCCGCGCTCGCTATCACGGCGATGGTCAGTACCGCGACGATGATACCGGGCTCCGCGAGCTTCGCCAGATCATTGACGCCAGGCGGCGCCAGCACGGACATGGCCGATTCGGGAAGGTCGATCCGCTTCACGTCCAGGTCGAGGAGTGCGGCTAAAAGCGTGGCGGCGACTACGCCCAGAAGCGCGCCGGGCACAGGCCGCAATCGCGCCGGCCGCAATTTCTCCCAGCCCAGCATGAAGACGATCGTCGTCGCGCCGATCAGCAGCGCGGATGCGCCGCTCACACTCTTAAGGCTCGCCACATCCGCGAATGCAGCCGGAATGGCAATGAAGTTGACGATTGCGCTGGGCTGAGGCTCGTTGCCGAAGACCACCTGCAGCTGCGCCAGCACGATCAACACGCCGATGCCCGCGAGCATGCCGTGAACGACCGCGGGCGAGATCGCCCGAAACCACTGGCCGAGCTTCAACAGGCCTGCGGCGACCTGCAGCAGGCCGGCAGCGATCAGGATCGGGCCTAGCATTGTGAGTCCCTGGGTCCGCACGATCTCGAAAACGATCACGGCGAGCCCTGCGGCCGGACCGCTCACTTGCAGCGGCGAGCCGCCGAGAAGCCCGACAACGATGCCGCCGATGACGCCGGTGACGAGCCCCTTTTCCGCCGGGACGCCCGAGGCAATGGCAATGCCCATGCACAAGGGCAGTGCGACGAGGAAGACGACGATGGACGCCGACAGGTCGGCACCCAGGGACGAGGAAACAATACGCTTCATGATGTCTGCCTCATTCCGCCGCTACGGCCGGCGGCGCGATGTCGGCGAGGTGACGCGGGGGCTGTTGCGCCGTTGACGGACCGATCTCGTCGCCGATCGGAGCAAACTTCGCTTGCACGCCGTTGTAGGCGAGGATTTCGCCGGTCTCGAGCTCGAAGAACCAGCCGTGCAGACATAGTTTGCCCGCGGCCATTTTCGCGGCGACGGAAGGGTGGGTGCGCAGATGATTGAGCTGCGCCACCACGTTCTCGAGCGCGAGGGCACGCGCGACCTGATCGTCGGCAAGTCCGTTCGGGTAGGTTTCGCGGACGACGCATTGGGCGGCGTGGCTGTGGCGCAGCCAGGCGCTGACATTGGGCATCTCGGCGAGAGCCTCGGGGCGCAGCAGGCCCTTCATCGCCCCGCAATCGGAGTGGCCGCATACGACGATGTCGCGGACGCCAAGCGCTATGACGGCATATTCGATGGCGGAGGACACGCCGCCATTCGCCTGTGCGAACGGCGGCACGATGTTGCCGGCGTTTCGGCACACGAACAACTCGCCGGGTTCGCTCTGGGTGATCAGTTCCGGCACGACCCGGGAGTCGGCACAGGAGATCATCAGGGCTCTGGGCTTCTGGCCATCCCGTGCGAGCTTGCGGTAGAGCGCCTGCTTATCCGGAAAGACTTCACAACGAAAGCGCATCACGCCGCGAAAGACGTCGTTCATCTACTGCTCCTGTCAGGTGAGGCTGAACGAGGAGCCAGATGAGACCGCAATGTTTTACATGCGTGAATGGAGTGTAACAAAGTGTGTCAGCGCTGCAGCAGCACGACCAGGACCTTCAGTCCTCCTCCGGGCCGGTTCGTCAGCGTGATATGCCCGCCCTCGCGCTCGATGGCCTGGCGCGCGATGGCAAGACCGAGCCCCGTGCCGCCCGTATTGCGGCCGCGCGACTGTTCCAGCCGCCAGAATGGCTCGAACGCGCGTTCGAGATCGGTTTCGGGGATGCCCGGCCCTTCATCTTCGATCGAGATCCTCACCTCCGCGCGATCGATGCTCACGCATACGCGTACCGAGCCGCAATAGAGCAAGGCGTTCTCGATCAGGTTCGAGAGAGCTCGCTTGAGCGAAAGCGGCCGCGCCGCGATTCTCAGCTGCTGGGGCCCGTCATATTCGGTGCTCCAGCCGGCATCGGCGGCCTCGTCGAGGAGGGTACGCAGCAGCGCGACGAGATCGACCGGTCTCGGTTTCTCGGGGTCGGAGTCGCCCTTGAGATAGGCGAGCACCGAATCGATCATCCTCTCCATGTCGGCAAGATCGGTCGCGGTCGCTGATCGCAGTTCCTCGTCGGCCAGTAACTCCGTCCTTAGCCGCAATCGCGCAATGGGCGTGCGCAGGTCGTGCGAAACGGCGGCAAGTGCATGGGTTCGGTCGGTGATCATGCACAGGATACGATCCTGCATGGCATTGAACGCTTCCGCAAGCTGCCGCACCTCGCGTGGCCCCTCAATGTCGACAGCAACAGGACGACCTTGCCCCAGGCCGTTGGCCGCCCGCGCGAGATCGCGAAGCGGTGTCCCGAGCGCGCGCATGCCGATAGCAGCAGCGGACAGCACGCCGGCCGACAGAACCAGTGCCGTGAACAAATTGTCGACCAGTTGGGGCGACCCCCGGGCGAGGTTGGCGGCGCGGAAGTGAAGATAGGAGCCATCGGTGAGGCGCAAGTTGCCCCCTGTGGGACGATTGCGGTCGTCCTCCTCATTCGCCAGAATCAAGCCGAACCCTTCCAGTTCCGGCCGGTGTTCAACGAGATGGCTGCGCAGGAGCGAGATGGCGGCTTGTCCACCATTTGCGATCGTGGAGCGATCCGCCGACCAGGCGAGGTCGAGATCTTCCGTCGATAGCGCGCGAGCGATGGCGGGACGGCGGTCGGGTTCGGTTGCGGAGAGCACGCGATGGCCGAGGACCAGCCTTTCCGCGGTACGGTCCAATTGTAGGCTGCTGTCACGATAGGCTTCGTTGCGCAGGTGAAGATATTCGCTGCCAATCGTGTCGATCACGACCGCCGCAATCAGCACCAGCGTGAGGCGCCCGATCAGCCCAAGCGGCCGAAACCGGATGTGCATCAACGCCGTTCCATCTCGGCGCAAAACATGTAGCCTACGCCTCTGATCGTGCGGATCAGCGGCGGCAACGATCCATTCGTCTGAAGCTTGCGGCGGAGCCGGCTGATCAGGACATCGATGCTGCGGTCATTGATTCCGCTCACGCGTGCGCGGGAGGATTCCAGCAGCCGCTGCCGCCCAAGGACCCGCTGGGGATTTTCCAGAAAGCTGACGAGGAGGTCATACTCAGCGGCCGACAGATCGACGACCGCGCCGGCCGGTTCGAGGAGTTCCCGGCGGCGCAGGTCGAGCTGCCAGCCGTCGAAGCGGATCACGTCGGCCTTGGAATGGCCCGGAAAAGGTGCAAGGCCGGCGCTCCGCCGCAGCAGCGCGCGCACGCGTGCGAGCAGCTCTTTCTGTCCGAACGGCTTGGCAATATAGTCATCGGCGCCGATCTCCAGGCCGATGACCCGATCCATCTCCTGGCCGCGCGCGCTCACGATGATGATCGGCACCTTGCTCTTGGCGCGCAGCGCGCGGCACAGGTCCAGCCCGTTGGCGCCCGGCAACAGGATGTCGAGCAGCACGACATCGACGGGATTGCCGTCGAGAGCGGCCCACATCTCGCGGCCGTCCCGCACGCCCATCACGCGGTAGCCGTTCTCGCGAAGTGTGCGCAGCATTAGGGTTCGCATGCCCTGATCATCTTCCACGATCAAGACCTGCTCCGGGAGCAGGTCGGAATCCATTGTCATGAAGGGTCCAATTTTGTTCCGTGAGTTTCTATTGGCCCTCGATGGCGGTTCCTCTCCAAGAGCGATTGCGACGCGTGCGGTCTGTCAGCAGTGGAATGTCGTTATTTTTGTGTCTTTGGATGAACATTCCACAGCTCCAAATCAGAACGTCTCGCCTGATCTGAAACGCAGCGTTAACTCCGTGACGCCTGTAGCGATCACCTTCGACAGCCGAGCTGATCTCAAGAAAGATTGATTGGCGCGGCGAGCCATCGGAACGCTTGCAGCGTCGGCCCTGAGCTGGCGATGAGAAGCAGCGCGCGAGCTGGCTCGAATGGGACAGAAACCGGCGTCCCTCTGCTCGCTGCTTCCTGCTCCGCCGAGAAAGGAAATCGGTCAGTTTTCGTCGCAGAAGTGAGGCAAGGCGGCCACCGCACGACTGCAATGATGGATTGGACCAAGATGTGCGCAGCCCGCAGCCGTTCGAGCCGGGCGATATCGGCTTCGAGGCCAGCTTTCTGCATCAAGCGTGGGTCGCCGCCGCGATAGGCTTTGCCATCAAGGCGTCGTCAGCGCCTAGATCTGGCGTAGTGCCGGATGGGGACGGCGTGCGGACGCGCTGGTGGGAGGATGGCGCGCCTGACCTCATGGAAACAACTAAGAGTAAGCGAATCTAGCCCGTTCCGCCCCACTAAGCGGGCCTCGATAAGGTGGGCTCCACTTCGCTTGATGGGCCAAGATCCGTCATGACGTCTATCATTTTTCGCTTTGCCAGCGGTTTGGCGACGTCGCGTGCCAAGTCTATGAAAAGTCGTGCGACGGGGCTGAGTGCGCGGTTCTTCAGCGTGACAATTCCGTTTGGCCGGCGGGCCGTCGGCAGTTCAACGGGCAACACTTTGAGTTCCGAGCGCCTGGCTAGAAACTTCAATGCTGAGGCTGGAAAAACCGTCATAAAGCGGCCTGTCGCCAGGAGACTAATCCGCATATGAAGGGAATCGGTGACTACGGTGACGCGAGGATAATCGAGCCCGCTGGCGCGAAAGGCGTCCTTTACGATCGACCCAATCACGCTTTCCCGCGGCGGCAGCACCCACAATTCATTCTTCAGTTCGGCAATTTTGATCCTGCGTTGCCGGATCCATTGATTTTGCGCGCCGGCGACGATGACATAGGAATCCTCAAAAAGAAACTCGAAATTCAACCGCTCGTCAGCAATAGGACCAGTGCTCCGTACGATCAAGAGATCGACATTGCGATCGATCAGTTCGCGATGCAGCGGCTCCATGTATCCGGTCACGAGATGGAATACGATGCGCGGATAGCGCCGGGTGAGCCGTTGGGCTGGCCCCTGCCTTGCAGGCAGTCGTCAGCGGATGTGAGGAGAAGCAGGATCATGAGCGACGCCAAGCCGATCTGGATCAAGGATCCCCTGGCCATCCTCGCCGACGGTGCAGAGCGCGGGATCGTGGTGAACGACGGCCGGATTATCGAACTCGTCCCGGCCGGCGGCAGGCCTGCGACCGCGGATGCCGCGGTGTTCGACGCCGGCGAGCATGTCGTGCTGCCAGGGCTCATCAATACGCATCACCATTTTTATCAGACGCTGACGCGGGCGCTGCCGGCCGCGATGGACCGCGAGCTGTTTCCCTGGCTCCAGGCACTCTATCCGGTGTGGGCGAGGATGACGCCGGAATCGCTGGAACTCGGCGTCACCGTGGCGATGTCCGAACTCCTGCTCTCGGGCTGCACCACCACGACTGATCATCATTACGTGTTTCCGGCCGGACTCGAGGATGCCGTCGATATTGAGGTTGCGGTTGCAAAACTGCTCGGCGTGCGCGTCCTGCTCACGCGCGGCTCGATGAACCTGTCGCAGCGCGACGGCGGCTTGCCGCCGGATAGCGTCGTGCAGGACGAGGACACGATCCTTGCCGACAGCGCGCGTGTGGTGGCCAAGCACCACCAGCGCGGTGCGGACGCGATGGTGCAGATTGCGCTCGCGCCTTGCTCGCCCTTTTCGGTGACGACATCGCTGATGCGCGCCACCGCCGATCTCGCCGACAAGCTCGACGTGCGCCTGCACACCCACCTTGCCGAGACCGAGGATGAAAACAAATTCTGCGAGCAGATGTATGGCTGCCGTCCACTCGACTATCTCGAGCAGTGCGGCTGGCTCAATGCCCGGACCTGGCTCGCCCACGGCATCTTCTTCAACGTCGACGAGATCAAGCGGCTCGGCAAGGCCAAGACCACCATCAGCCATTGCGCCTGCAGCAACCAGCTGCTGGCTTCGGGCTGTTGTCCCGTGTGCGAGATGGAGGAGGCTGGCGTCGGCATCGGGATCGGGGTCGACGGCTCGGCGTCGAACGACGGATCGAACCTGATGCAGGAGGTGCGCGCCGCCTTCCTGCTGCAACGGGCGCGCTACGGGGTGACGAGAGTCAGCCACAAGGACGCGCTCCGTTGGGCCACCAAGGGTTCGGCAGCCTGTGTCGGCCGTCCCGAGCTCGGCGAGATCGCGGTCGGCAAGGCGGCTGATCTTGCGCTGTTCAAGCTCGACGAGCTGCGCTTCTCCGGCCATGGCGATCCACTGGCCGCGGTGGTGCTGTGCGGGGCGCATCGGGCCGATCGGGTCATGGTGGCGGGAAAATGGGCCGTGGTCGATGGCGCGATCCCGGGCCTGGATGTTCCCGACCTCATCCGCCGGCACAGTTCCGCAGCGCGGGCGATGCAGGCGGGATAGGAGCGGAGGAATAAAAAGAGGGGGCAACCACAAGTGCCGGGTGCTTGTGGCTACCCCCTCCGAACCTCCTCCGGGAGGAGCAGGTGGTTCTAGCAATGCAAGAAGCGTGCTACTTGCCCGGAAGCTTGTCGTCGATGCCCTTGACGTAGAAATTCATGCCGAGGATCTGGCCGTCGTCGAGGTGATCGCCGCCCTTACACTCGACCGGCTTACCGTCCTGCCCAATGACCGGGCACTTGAACGGATGCAACTTGCCGGCGGTGATCGCCGCCTGGGCATCCTCGGCCATCTTCTTCACGTCGTCGGGCATGTTGGTGTAGGGCGCCATTGCGAACATGTGGCTGTCAAGGCCGCCCCAGCTGTCCTCGGACTTCCAGGTGCCGTCGAGCTCGGCCTTGACGCGGGCGATGTAGTAGGGGCCCCAGGTGTCGAGGATCGAGGTCAGCTGGGTCTTGGGCCCGAACTTGATCATCTCAGAATCCTGGCCGAAGGCGAGCTTGCCGCGCTCGCTGGCGATCTGCATCGCTGCCGGCGAATCCGTGTGCTGCATGATGACGTCGGCGCCCTGGTCGATCAGCGCCTTGGCGGCGTCGGCTTCCTTGCCCGGATCGAACCAGGTGTTGGCCCAGATGATCTTGACCTTTATGTTCGGGTTGATGGTCTGCGCGGCAAGGATCGTCGCGTTGATGCCGGAGACGACCTCGGGAATTGGGAACGAGCCGATATAGCCGAGCACGCCGGACTTCGACATCTTGGCCGCGATCAGGCCCTGGATGTAGCGGCCCTGATACCACTTGGCCGAGTAGGTCGACATGTTCGGGTTGCGCTTGTAGCCGGTGGCGTGCTCGAAATGCACGTTCGGATATTTCTTGGCGACCTTCAGCGTCGGATCCATGTAGCCGAACGAGGTGGTGAAGATCAGCTTGTTGCCGGCGCGGACGAGTTGCTCGATGGAGCGCTCGGCGTCGGGACCCTCGGGCACGTTCTCGAGGAAGGTGGTCTCGATCTTGTCGCCGAGCTCCTTCACCAGCGCCTGGCGTGCCAGCTCGTGCTGATAAGTCCAGCCGAGGTCGCCGACAGGGCCAAGGTAAATGAAACCGACCTTCAGCTTGTCGGCAGCAGAGGCTGCACTGACGCTCCCGGCAAGCAAAAGCCCGGCAGCCAGCGCAAGAAGTGTTTTCCTCATCATCAATCTCCAAACAGTCGGGGAAAGCCAAAATCCGCAACATGCGCGCCCCATCGCGTACGCTGCGGAAAAAGATCAGCGGTCAGGCACGAACACGGTGCCGAGCGCGGCCGGCGCGGTCGAGCCGCCGGTCCGTGCGCGGGACAGCAGCACCAGCACGATGACGGTCGCGAGGTACGGCAGCGCCGACATGAATTGCGAGGGAATGCCGACCCCCCAGCCTTGCGCATGCAATTGCAGGATCGTCACCGCGCCGAACAGGTAGGCGCCGACCACGAGCCGGCCCGGCCGCCAGGATGAAAACACGACCAGCGCCAGCGCGATCCAGCCGCGGCCCGCGGTCATGCCGGGAATGAAGAACGGCGTATAGGCGAGCGGCAGATAGGCCCCGGCAAGGCCGGCACAGGCGCCGCCGAACATCACGGCGAAGGTGCGGATGCGCAGCACGGGATAGCCGAGCGCATGCGCGGAGACGTGGCTGTCGCCGCAGGCGCGCAGGATAAGCCCCGGCCGGGTGCGATACAGAAACCACCAGACGCCGACGATCAGCGCCAGCGAGAAGTAGACGAAGGCGTCCTCGCCGAACAGTAACCGGCCGATCAGCGGGATGTCGGTGAGGCCGGGAATGTAGAGATGTGCCGCCGGCGTGATGCGCTCGCCGACGAAGCCGGCACCGATCAGGCCGGAAAGCCCGACGCCCAGGATGGTGAGTGCGAGACCGGTCGCGACCTGGTTGACGGCAAGCCCAAGCGCCATCAGCGCGAAGATCAGCGACATCAGCGTGCCCGCGACGATACCGAATAGCGCGCCGATCAGAATCGATCCGGTCAGCCAGGCGCCGCCAAAGCCGCAGGCCGCACCGACGATCATCATGCCCTCGACGCCAAGATTGAGCACGCCGGAGCGCTCGCTCACGAGTTCGCCCGTTGCCGCGATGAGCAGCGGCGTCGACGCGGCGAGCACCGCCAGGATGATGGCTTCAACCAGTTCCACGGGCCACCTGACGGTTCGGGAAGACCAGCTTGAAGCGGTAGAGGATGAGGGAATCGCAAGCCAGTACGTAGAACAGCAGAATGCCCTGAAAAACCTTGGTGACGTCCAACGGGATCTTCATCGCGATCTGCGCCTGCTCGCCGCCGATAAACGTCAATGCGAGGAAAAGGCCTGCAATTAATATTCCAAGCGGGTTCAGTCGGCCGAGGAAGGCAACGATGATCGCGGTAAAACCGTAGCCGGGCGAGATGCCGGGCTGGAGATGGCCGACGGGACCTGCGACCTCGATGATGCCGGCGAGACCCGCCAGTGCGCCGGAGACCGCGAAGGTCAGGATGATCAACTGGTCGGCGTTGAAACCACCGAACCGTGCCGCGCGCGGTGCCGCGCCCACGACGCGGATCTCGAAACCCTTGATGGTTCGCCCCAGCAGGATCGCCGCCGCCGCGACGACAACCAGCGCGATGATCGCGCCAAGATGCAGCCGGCCGCCTTCGATCAGCAGCGGGACGGTGGCCACCGGATCGAATTCGGCCGTTGTCGGGAAGTTGAAGCCGTGCGGATCGCGCCACGGCCCGCGCACCAGGTAGTCGAGAAAAAGGTCGGCGACATAGACCAGCATCAGGCTGGTCAGGATCTCGCTGGCGCCGAACTTCACCTTGCAGATCGCCGGGATCAGCGCATAGAGCGCGCCTCCGGCCGCCGCGAGCACGAACATCGCCGGCAGCACCCAGGCGCCGGCGTCGGCACCTTGCGTTTTCACGGCGATCCAGCTTCCGGCCACGGCGCCAATCAGGAATTGCCCCTCGGCGCCGATGTTCCAGGCGTTGGCGAGATAGCAGAGTGACAGCCCGATCGCGATCATCACCAGCGGCGTCGCCTTCACCGCGATCTCCTGGAGCGAATAGCCATCGGTCAAGGGCGCGATGAAATAGGCGTGCAGCGCCAGAAGCGGATTTTTGCCGAGGATCGCGAACAGGATGACCATGGTGACGATCGTCAAGCCGATCGCGATCAGCGGCGAGACCAGCGCAATCGTGTTGGAGCGCTCGGCGCGCTTCTCAAGCACCAACTGCATGCGCGGCCTCCTTCGTTTCCAGGCTGCTGCCGCCCATCAACAGGCCGAGCTTCTCGCGCGTCGCTTCGCCTGTGGCGAGCGGGGCCGATAGCCGGCCATGGAACATCACGGCGATGCGGTCGGCGATCTCGGCGAGTTCATCGAGATCCTGGCTGGTCACGAGCACAGCGGCGCCTGCGGTTGCCAGATCAAGCAGTGCCTGGCGAATGACGGCGGCCGCGCCGGCGTCGACGCCCCAGGTCGGCTGGCTCACCACAAGCACGGCCGGGTTGCGCAGGATCTCGCGGCCGACGATGAATTTCTGCAGATTGCCGCCCGAGAGGCTCGCGGCTTCCGGATCGCGCTTGGCCTTGCGGACGTCGAAGGTTTCGGTCGCGCGATCGACGGTCTTGAGCGTCGCCGCAGTGTCGATGAAGCCGTGATGGACCATTCCGCTCGCCGCGTGTCCGGTAAGCAGCGCATTCTCCGACAGCTTCATGCGCGGCGCGGTGCCGTGCCCGAGCCGCTCTTCGGGGACGAAGGCCGCGCCCAGCTTGCGCCGCTGCGTGATCGAGAGGTGGCCGGCGGCAATACCTTCGATCACCACGGTACCGGGGTCCTTCGACAATCGTTCGCCGGACAACGCTGCGAACAGTTCGTCCTGGCCGTTGCCGGCGACGCCGGCGATGCCCAGGATTTCGCCG
The DNA here is from genome assembly GCF_023074015.1 of Bradyrhizobium sp. 142. NCBI lineage: Bacteria > Pseudomonadati > Pseudomonadota > Alphaproteobacteria > Hyphomicrobiales > Nitrobacteraceae > Bradyrhizobium > Bradyrhizobium sp. 142. The sequence goes on along the minus strand of NZ_JADPKQ010000036.1, from coordinate 116,532 downwards.
CCCTTCAGCTCGAACGAGATGTGCTCGAGCCGCACGCCATGCGCTTCGGCCGGCGCCAGCGAGAGATCGTTGACGACGAGCCGCGGCACGGTGGTCCGCCGGCCGGCGGCGGCCTTCACTTCCTTGATCTCGCTACCGACCATCATGCGTGCGAGCGAAGCCGCGGTCTCGAGTCTGGGATTGCAGGTTTGTATCTTCTTGCCGCCGCGCAGGATCGTGGCGGTATCGCAGAGCCGCTTCACCTCGTCGAGCTTATGGCTGATGTAGAGGATGGCGCGGCCTTCGGCCTTGAGTCGCTCCAGCACGATGAAGAGCTGATCGGCTTCCTGCGGCGTCAGCACCGCCGTGGGCTCGTCCAGGATCAGGAACTTCGGATCCTGCATCAGCGCGCGGACGATCTCGATGCGCTGGCGCTCGCCGACCGACAATTGCCAGACCTCGCGCATGGGATCGAGCGGCAGGCCATAAGTCTTCGACACCTGCTCCAGCCGCGCCGACATGTCCTTGAAGGGCTCTCGTCCGTCGAGGCCGAGCGCGATGTTCTCGGCGACGGTGAGATTGTCGAACAGCGAGAAATGCTGGAACACCATGCCGATGCCGCGGCTGCGTGCCTGCGACGGACCCGAGAGCACGATCGGTTGCCCCTGCCAGCGAATCTCGCCGGCACTGGGCTGGATCAGCCCGTAGATCGCCTTGACCAGCGTCGACTTGCCGGCGCCGTTCTCGCCGAGTAGCGCGTGAATTTCCTTCGGCCAGATGTCGATGTCGATGGAATCGTTGGCGAGAAAGTCACCATAGCGTTTGGTGAGTCCGACCGTCCTAAGGAGCGGGGACTCGCCGGAATGCAGGCAGTTAGGCGTCGGATCTAACATTCGTTGATGCGCTTGCGTGGGTGAAGTGCCTTAATTGTGGGCCAGTTTAAACCAGCGCGTAAGGTGTGAAATAGCGTCATCCCTTGCTCAACGCTTTGGCAGATGGGCAAGGCGGTGCTGATCGTGCTCGCTTCGGACGAAGGAACGTCCCATTGGCTCCCTCAATCGCTTGCGGTCCGGTCCAGCGAAACGTCTGTTGCTAATTTGTGACGGTTCAAACCAAATCGGAACCGCTATGCAGGCTTGACGCCAAGTTGAGCACTACCGTGCCGCCACACGTATGCATTGCCGCGCAGCAATGATGATCGTCGCCGACGATCGTGGCCGCGCTCCCGCGCGACGCAAAAGGCAAGCAAAATCAGTCAGGAAAATTTCGCAATCGCTGGCCTGCCTTGCCGCTCGCAAGCAAGCGCGAGGCGCAAAGCCCTCGTAATTTCGTCATGAAAAGCCACTCGCTGCCATAACAAGCGTCACGCTTTGGAACAAGTTGAGGCTTCTCACTCCAGGAGATCGGCGCAAGTGTCGCACCCAGGGACGTTCATTTTTACGTGTCCAAACTTGGGGGTATTCAGGATGTCGTTTCGTTTCAGGGCAATTGCAGCAGCGGCGCTGTCACTTGCTACGCTCGCCACCGGTGGCTTGGCTCAGGCGGCAGATTTGCCGGTCAAGGCCGCCAAGAAGGCGGCGGCGGATCTGCCGTTCTTCCTGGTGATCGACGACCGCGTATCGTTCTCCTGGATGCCGAAAGGCACCGACCCCGGCGTCTTCAGCGTTCAGCCGAATGGCACCATCAATGGAAAGACCGCCAAGCAGGTCTATTCGTTCACCCACTTCGACGCCTGGGCCTACGGCACCAACTTCTTCACCATCTCGATGTTCAAGTCGGACCATAACGATCCGGCGAACCCCTGCTTCACCAACGGCACGGGTCAGATCGTGAGCGCCGTATCCGGTCTGCCGGCCAACTGTTCGGGCATGACCGAAATCTACGGCTTGTTCCGGTCCACTCTGGGCTGGAATGAAATCTTCAACACCAAAGCGTTCACAGCCGGCCCACTGCACAACATCTCGTTTGAGGTGGGTATGGATGGCAGTTCGGAGAACAGCTTCTTCTCAGCCGCCAAGCGCGACGTCGTTGCCGGTCTGCAGTTCGCCTTCGACCTGCCTTACAAGGGCTACTTCAACGTTGCCCCGCTGGTCTATTGGGAGTTCTCGAGCCATAGCGTGTTTGCCCAGTGCAACCTGTTCGCACCAGGCGTTGCGGGTGTGACCTGTCTCGGAGATGGTGACCGTAGCTTCAAGCCGACATGGGCGGTTGAAACCAACTACTACATGGATCTGGGCTTCCTGCCTGAAAACATGCAGTTCTGGTCGATCAGTGGTCGTGCCGGCTGGTATGGTGCCAAGGGTACCGAGAGCAACGCGGTGCCGTTTGCAGCTCCTGGCAACATCAACACCAAGGTCGAGTTCAATTCGGAACCGATCCGTCTGACCCTCGACGCCTCCAAGGCGGTCTGGGGTCCGAAGTACTCGCACTTCGTTGATCTCTGGGTTGCCTACCGCTACTGGCAGAACAAGTTCGGCCTCGACCACAACAACAGCGTGGCCTGCACCTTCAACGGTCAGAGCAATCACACCTGCACCGAATCGACGGTGTATGGCGGTATCACGATGAAGTTCTAACCACCTGATGGTCTCCAGGTGAACGACGATGGCGCCGCGCTAAACTTCCGCGGCGCCATCTTCTATTTCGGTTGTATCGCGTGCGGCTTAAGCAAGCGTAACCGCCGCTGCTCTCGGCTACTTCGTCCAGACGCCGTCGTGCAGCGCTTCGGCCTCGTCTTCCAGCAACGGTCCCACCACCTCGGTCGGCCGCTGGCCGCTGGCAAAAACCTCGCGGCAGGGCAGGTCGAGCGTCGGGTTCTCCGGATGGTTGCCGGTGACGCCGCGCAGGCGGTGCTCGCTGAGGCCATAGACCACGCGGCCGATGCCGGCAAAGTAGATTGCGCCGGCGCACATCGCGCAGGGCTCGGCGGAGGAATAAAGTGTGGATCCTGCCAGCACTTCGCGACTGAGCGTGCGGCAGGCCTGCGTCGCCGCGATGCGTTCGGCATGCGCGGTGCCGTCACGATCCGGCAGGTAACCGTTCTCGGTCTCGATCAGCACCTTGCCGTCCGCGCCGACGACGATGCAGCCGAAGGGATGGTTGCCATGGGTAAGGGAACGGCGGGCGACCGCGAAGGAGAGGCGCAGAAAGCGTTCGTCGCGTTCTGATGGGCCGTTCATCGCCGCTCCGCCGTCAATGTCCCGCCATGTGCCGGCCGACCACGGTGAGATCGGCGTCGCTGGTCGGTGCTTCATGCACGAATTCGCCGTGGAACATCACCAACAGCCGGTCGGAGAGTTCAAGCAGCTCGTCGAGGTCCTCGCTGACCAGCAGCACTGCCGCGCCGCGGTTGCGCGCCGCCATGATCTCGGCATGGATCTGCGCCACCGCCGCAAAGTCAAGACCGAAGCAGGGATTGGCCGCGATCAGCACCTCGACGTCGCCGCCGAGTTCGCGCGCCAGCACGGCGCGCTGGACGTTGCCACCTGACAGCGCCGAGATCGGCGTATCCGGGGTGCGGGTCTTGATCTTGTACTGGCCGATCTTCTTCTTCGCGTCGTCGCGGAACGCACCGCGGTTGAGCCACCAGCCGAGGCTTGCAAAAGGCGCACGATCGAACTCTCGGAAGGCGATGTTGTCGGCGACGCTCATGCCGGCGACACAGGCGTTCTTCAGCGGCTCCTCCGGCAAAAGCGACATCTTGTGGCGGCGCATCTGCGCGCGGGTGGCATGATAAGGGACGCCCGCGACGCGGATCTCGCCGCTGTCGGCCTCGCGCTGGCCGGCCAGTACCTCGACGAGCTGGCGCTGGCCGTTGCCGGAGACGCCGGCGATGCCGACGATCTCGCCGGCACGAACGGTGAGCGAGACGTCATGTACGGCGATGGCTCCGGCGTCGTCGAGCGCGCGCACTTTTGCCAGCTCTAACCTGGTCCGACCTGCTTTGCCGGTGCGTGGCGGCTGCACGGTCAGCTCCTCGGCGCCGATCATGGTGCGTGCCATCGCGTCCGCGGTGAGCTCTGCGACCTTGCCGTGGCCGGCGAGCTTGCCGCGGCGCAGGATGGTGACCTCGTCGGCGAAAGCCATGACCTCGCGGAACTTGTGCGTGATCATCAGGATGGTCAGCTCGCCCCTGACGACCATGTCGCGGAGCATGCCAAGCACCTCGTCGGCTTCCGCGGGCGTGAGCACCGACGTCGGCTCGTCCAGGATCAGGAAGTGGCGCTTCAGATAGAGCTGCTTGAGGATCTCGCACTTCTGCCGCTCGCCGGCCGAGATATCCGAGACCTTTGCGCCGAGCGGCACCTTGAAGGGCATCCGCGCCAAAAATGCATCGAGTTCCTTCATCTCCTTGGACCAGTCCACGACCGCCGGTACGTTGTCGCGCGCCAGCACGAGATTTTCCGCGACCGTCATCGCCGGCACGAGGGTAAAGTGCTGATAGACCATGCCAAGGCCGAGCGCGTGGGCGTCTTTCGGATTGGCGATCGCCTGCTGGCGATCGCCGATGATGATGTCGCCTTCGGTCGCGTGGTAGTAGCCCATGATGCATTTGACCAGGGTCGACTTACCGGCGCCGTTCTCGCCGAGCAGCGCATGGAACGAGCCCGGCCGTACCTTCAGCTCGACATTGTCGAGCGCCAGGAAGTCGCCGAAACGCATGGTCATGGCAATGGCGTTGACGCCGAAGGCACCCGACGGCGGAGGCTGCTCGCCGATGATCACGAAATCGCTCCGATGAAGGCGTCGGAGCTCGAGACCGCGCCGAACACGCCGCCCTGCATCTTAATCATCTTCAGCGCATGCTCGTGATTGCTCTTGTCAGTTGCGCCGCAGCAATCCTGCAAGAGCACGCATTCGAAGCCGCGGTCGTTGGCCTCGCGCATGGTGGTATGGACGCAGACGTCGGTGGTGATGCCGGTCAGCACGATGTTCTCGATGCCGCGCACGCGCAGGATCAGTTCCAGATCGGTGGCGCAGAACGAGCCCTTGCCGGGCTTGTCGATGATGGGCTCGCCGGGCAGCGGCGCGAGCTCCGGGATGATGTCCCAGCCGGGTTCGCCGCGCACCAGGATGCGGCCACAGGGTCCGGGATCGCCGATCCCGGCGCCGATCTGCCGCGAGCGCCAGCGCTTGTTGGCGGGAAGATCGGAGAGATCGGGACGATGGCCCTCGCGGGTATGGATAATGTGATAGCCTTGGCTGCGCGTGGCCGCGAGGAGCTTCCTGATCGGCTCGATCGGGGCCCGCGTCAGCGAGAGGTCATAGCCCATCTTGTCGACATAGCCGCCGATGCCGCAGAAGTCGGTCTGCATGTCGATGATGACGAGCGCCGTGTTCTCGGGGCGAAGGTCGCCGTTGTAGGGCCAGGCGTAGGGCTCGGACTTGATATAGCGCTCGGGCATGGACGACCTCGTTGCGTGCCGCGTGTTACCGTGTGATCGAGAGTTCGGCGGGGGCGCCGGTCAGCGTCCGATTCGGCGAGCAGGTGATGATCATGATCGCCAGCGTCAAGATGTAGGGCGCAGCGTTGAAGAGGTGGTAGCCGGAGGTGACGCCGACCGATTGGAGTGCCGGCCCCAAGGCCGCAGCGCCGCCGAAGGCGAGCGAGGCCCACAGGCACAGCAGGGGATCCCAGCGCGCGAAGATCACGAGCGCCACGGCGGTGATGCCCTGGCCCGAGGACAGACCTTCGTTCCAGCTTCCCGGATAGAACAGCGACAGGAAGGAGCCGCCGATGCCGGCGAGGAAGCCGCCGACCATGGTCGCGCGCAGGCGGATCAGCAGGACTGAATAGCCCATGGCGCGTGCGGCATCCGAGCTTTCGCCAGCGGTACGAATCAGGAGGCCCCAGCGCGTCGTGCGGAAGGCCCAGTACAGGATCGGGGCCAGCGCCACGCCGATCAGGAACATCACATTTATGCGTAGCGCAGCGCGAAGCTGCGGGATATCGCTCCACCATCCGAAATCGATCGCGGGCAGCCGCGGCGCGGTCGGTTCGATCAATGGTTTGCCGAGATAGAAGGCGAGCCCGGTGCCGAACAGCATCAAGGCGATGCCGACGGCAATGTCGTTGACGCGCGGCAGCGAGCAGATGCCGGCATGCAGTGCACCCAGAAGCGCGCCGGCGACGCCGGCGGCGAGCACGCCCAGCCAGGGCGATCCGGTGACGTAGGAAATGCCGTAGGCGCTCATCGCGCCCATCACCAGCGTGCCTTCGAGGCCAAGATTGATGCGGCCCGAGCGCTCGGTGATGCATTCGCCCAGGCTCACGAACAGGAACGGCGTCGAGACGCGAATGGCGCCGCCGAGCACGGCGAGCGGGACGGTCCAGAGCCCGATCGATCCGTCTGCCATCTCAGGATTTCCCCTTCAGGAAGCCGATGCGGCCGTAGAGCGCATCGCTTGCGAGCACGAAGACGAAGATGATGCCCTGAAGCACCAGCACGGAGGCATCTGGCAATCCGAGGCGCCGCTGCAACAGGCCGCCACTGGCGCTGATGCCGCCGAGCAGGATCGCGACAGGAATGATTGCGAGCGGATTTTGCCGCGCCAGGAAAGCAACGAGAATGCCGGTGAAGCCATAGCCTGCGGCGAGGTTGGCGTTGGTGCGGCCCTGCACGGCGGCAACCTCGACCATGCCCGCGAGGCCAGCTGCCCCGCCGGCCAGGAAGCAGATGGTGAGAATGAGCTTGCTGACGCCGAGGCCGACGATCTTCGCGGCGCGAATGTTGCCGCCGGCGACGCGTGCGGCGAATCCGAACACGGTGTGATAGATCAGGATGTAGGCGCCGATCGCGGCGATCAGGCCGAACACGAGGCCCCAATGCACGTCGGTGCCGGGAATCGAGCCGATCATGTTGGCGGCGCCGATCTCGCGCGTCGACGGCTTGTTGAGGCTGGCGGGATCGCGCATCACGCCTTCGACGAGATGGTTGAGGATCGCGAGCGCGATGTAGACGAGCAGCAGGCTCGAGATCGTCTCGTTGACGCCGCGGAACTGACGCAGAGCGCCCGACAGCATGATCCACAGGCCGCCGCCGATGACGCCGGCACAGACCATGGCGATCTGGACGATGAGCGGAGGCATGCCCTGGAGCGCGAGCGCGGCGCTCGTTGCCGTCAGCGCGCCGACCAGAAGCGCGCCTTCGCCGCCGATGATAACCATGCCGAGCTGTGCCGGCAGCGCGGTGCAGAGCGCGGTGAGGATCAATGGGGCTGCGCGCGTCAGTGTGTTCTGCCAGGAGAACCAGGTGCCGAAGGCGCCGTAGTACATGTAAAAATAGAGATCGAGCGGGTTCTTGCCGAACATCGCGACGAAGATACCGAAGACCACGAGCGCGCCGGCCAGCGCCGCGCCCGGGATCAGGATGTATTCGACGGTCGCGCCGTGGCGCTGGAGAAACCCCGGGTCGGCGGCCGGGGCAATTGTCCCGACCGCCTGCGTGGAATCCGCCGCCTCCGATGTCACGAAGTCGCTCCGATCACGCCCTCCGCGAGATAGTCCATCTTCTCGAGCTCGGGATCCTTCTGGCCCCGATCGGTGCCGGCGGCGATCACTGTCTTACCCTTGTTGTCGAGCAGTCCGCCCTTGAAGATGGCGTAGCCCTCCGCGGACAGGAATTTTGCCTTGACGTCGTCGGCATGCTTGCGCGCTTCGGCGGAGACCGCTTCGCCGTAGGGCGAGGTCTTGACGATCTCTTCCTTGAGGCCGCCACGATAGAAGTTCGGGATGCTCTCGCCGGCGGCGATCATCTTGACGAATTTCGGATACAGTGCCTCCCAGTTCCACTCGGCGCCCGTCAGATAAGCCTTCGGCGCAAGCGGCGACTGGTTGGTGTGGTAACCGCAGACGAAGGCGCCGCGGCGCGTCGCGTTCTCGACCATCGTCTTCGGGCCGTCGACATGGCAGGTCAGCACGTCGACGCCCTGGTCGATCAGGCTGTTGGTGGCTTCGGCTTCCTTGACCGGCATCGACCAGTCACCGGTAAAGATCACCTGCGTGGTGGCCTTCGGGTTGGCGAGCTTGGCGCCGAGTGCGAAAGCGTTGATGTTGCGCAGCACTTGCGGGATCGGCTTTGCGGCGACGAAGCCGAGCTTGCCGCTCTTGGAGGTGTAGCCGGCGACGATGCCGGAGATGTACTGGGCTTCGTCGATATAGCCGAAATAGCTGCCGGCGTTCTTCGGGTCCTTGTCGCTCCAGAGGCCGCCGCAGTGCTCGAAGCGCAGCTTCGGAAACTTGCTGGCCATCTTGATCATGTGCGGATTGTAGTAACCGAACGAGGTCGGGAAGAGCAGGGTGGCGCCGTCGAGATTGATCATCGACTCGATGGTCTTCTCGACCGCGTCGGTCTCCGGCACCTTTTCTTCCTCGACCACCTTGATGCCGGGAATCTTCTTCAGCGCCGCGGCGCCCTGCGCGTGCGCCTGGTTGTAACCGTAGTCGTCGCGCGAGCCGACATAGATGAAGCCGATGGTGGTCTCGGCCGCGAAGGCCGGGCGCGCGCCGGCGGCCGCGCCGAGGGTGAGGGCCGCGCCGCCTTGCAACAAATGCCGTCGTGAAATGCCAAAATCCATTGGATGCTCCCTTGGCGGACGAACCGCCTTCATCTCGCGGCTGCGCCGGTCTGGCGGAGCCGGAACACGATGTCGCAAGCTTCGTGCCAGAGGCCATGATTCGTTCATGTCGATATAACATACTGATAAATATCAGGTATTATGTCAGATCGAGTCCTGATCAGGAAATTGGCAGATTAATTTATGGGCAGTATTTTTCGATTGTATGCAATGTACTTGAGCAGGGTGCATGGAGGGTTTGCGCGGTCGGCCGGTCATCGCATTCGTGCTAACCACCCCGTAATTGGGACGGCGCCGGCGGCTTTCGCTGGCACCGAATTTGTATCGATTGTCGCTGGGGCCGCCGCAGCCCCAGCCCCTGAGGATGGAAGCTCGCCGAAATGGGTGTTGGTAACGCCGTTCAGAATGCATCGCTCGGCGAAGAGATCGTAGCTCGGATCAATGAGCTTGGTGAGATCTCGGAAGAAGTCGGCAAGCTGACTCGCATCTATCTCAGCAAGGAATTGCGTCAAGCCGCAGACCTCATGCTGGTCTGGATGCGCCATGCCGGCATGAGCGCGCATCTCGATGCGATCGGCAACGTCTGTGGCCGCTATGAGGGCGAGCGGCCGGGTGCGCCCTGCCTGATGCTTGGCTCGCACTACGACACCGTGCGCGACGCCGGCAAATGGGATGGGCCGCTGGGAGTGATCACCGCAATCGCCTGCGTCGCCGATCTCAACCGCCGCGGCAGGCGCCTGCCGTTCGCGATCGAGGTCATAGGCTTCGCCGACGAAGAAGGGGTGCGGTTCGCCTCGACGCTGCTCGGCAGCCGCGCGGTGGCAGGCACGTTTGATGAGAGCGTCCTGGCAACCCGCGACCGCGACGGCGTCTTGATGCGCGATGCGCTCGTGCTATTTGGCCTCGATCCCGATCATATCGGCGCGGCCGCGCGGGCGCGGCGCGAGTTGCTTGCCTATATTGAGCTGCACATCGAACAGGGACCAGTGCTGGAAGCACAGAACCTGCCCGTCGGCGTGGTCACCGCGATCGCGGGCGCCACGCGGCTTGCCGCACGACTGACCGGCATGGCCGGTCACGCCGGAACGGTGCCGATGGCGCTGCGGCGCGACGCGCTGACCGGCGCGGCCGAATGCATTGGTGCGATCGAGCAGTTTTGCCGGACCGACGAGAGCGGGCTGGTCGGCACCGTCGGTTATATCCACGCCAGGCCCGGCGCGACCAACGTCATTCCCGGTGAGGTGTCGTTCACCATCGACATGCGGGCGCCGACCGATATGCATCGCAAGCGCGCGGTCGCCGATGTCGTCCGCCAGATCGAGGCGATCGCAAAGCGCAGGCAGCTGTCGCTTCAGCTCGACGTCACCCACGAAAACCGCACCGCTCCTTGTGCGCCCTGGCTGAAGGAGCAGATCGCGCGGGCAATCGCTGCGGAGGGCCTTTCCGTATTCGAGCTGCCGAGCGGGGCAGGGCACGACGGCATGGCGATGACCGACATCGCCGATGTCGGCATGATCTTCGTGCGCTGTCGCGGCGGTATCAGCCATCACCCGGACGAGCATGTCGAGCTCGCCGATGCCGATGCCGGTGCACGGGTGCTGCTGCAGGTGATCGAGAATTTCAGGCCGCGGGAGGACCGCGCCACGTGAATTGACGGTCAGAGAGCCCGCAAGTCACCGGCTAGAGATACGAATCGGGCATGTTTAGAATGGTGACCGCCATTATCGGGATCACGAGACATCAGCCGACTTACGCACATGAACAGCGACATCTCTTTTCCGTCACATCGTGAGAACCGGTTTTATCAGGGGACGACCGCGACCTTTGCCGCCAACGCTCTTCAGGCGGTCAATTTTCTCGGCGATCGATTCCTGAGAAAATCGCATCATTCGTTGTCGGCCATCGAGGATCTTTACCGTTACTCGATGGACAGCGCCTTTTCGGTGACTGAGGCTTTCCTCGTCACGGGGGCGCCGCATGCCTCCGCCTATTATCCGCGCGACTTCGCCTGGTTCTATCCCGACGTTCTCGATCCCGAAACCATCATGGATTCGCAGGACGCGGCGCGGCGGGCGCATTTGCTCGAAAGGAGCGTGCGCCTGTTGCTGGAGGCGGTTCGCGCCGACGTCGTCACGACGACCATCGTTCCGGCGGGGCGTGCCCGGTATCTTGGCGTGAATTATTTCTCGCGCCCCTCGGATACGCTGCTCGGCATTCTCGCCGGGCTCCAGCAGATGATATCTGCCGAGGAGAGGGCGTCGTCCCATCTGGCGATGTCACAATGCGCGCATGCGGGCCGTCTGCTGCTGGCCGAACACGGTGTCGACTTGAAGCGGGCGATTTTGCAGCTCGCCAGCGAATTGGAGCCCTTCCATGACGGCGGCATCAGGTATTTGCTTTGCGACGTGAGCCGGCCACGGTCTGCGGCAACGGACACCCGCGCTGAACGCAGGCGCTTTGTCACCAATGCCTGCGTCTACACAACCTTCGTTTGGGGCGTGCAGCTCGGTGTCGTCGACGAGAATGAGCTTAAGTCGCTGCTCGGGCGCGAGCTCTCGCAATACAAGAGGGACCTGCTGCATCTGTTCGGCAAGGGCGGCTATGTCACGCATTCCCTTGATGGCCCAGCGAGTTCTCCGGTGTCCTCGGTTGCGTTGGATTTCGTCAGCGTGCATCGCGGCTTCTGGGATCTGAGTGAGGCAAGCGAACGCACGCTGTTCGCGGCGACGACGGATCTGGTCATCGCCGAACCGCGGTTTCGCATACCCGGAACATCCCACTTCCTGGTGTCGGCGGATAATCCGCGCAACAAAATAATCCACAAGATTGCGGCGCCCGCCTACCAGGGACGATCCTCCTGGCCGACGTTCAACGTCGAGTTTGCCGATCGTATGCTGGACTACGACGAATTCTCGGGGCGCGACATCTACCGGTCCTGCGCCCAAGGGATATTGAAGGACATTCGGACCGCGACCGAAGTCCACGGTGGATATCAGGAATTGTTATCGGAACAAGGCCTGAAATATCGCACCTGGGCCTACAAGGGCGCCGTAGCGCACTCCTGGTTTCCGCGTTTCCTTTCCGTTTGGAGCAGGGCGTTCGGAACGCCCTTGCTGCATTGGGGTGACTGATCCCGCGCTAACCGGCCGTCACGTCGACCAGTTCGCCACCGTCGAGCACTTTGGCTGCCTTGGCGCGGTCGAGGTCACCTTCCCAGGCCGCGACCACCACGGTCGCAACGCAATTGCCGGTGAGGTTGCCGACCGCGCGGGCCATGCCGATGAACCAGTCGACCGACAGCACCAGCACGAGACCGATGGCCGGGATGCTCGGCACGGCGTTGAGCGTCGCGGCCAGAATCACGATTGCCGAACCCGGCACGCCATGCGCGCCCTTCGACGTAATCAGCGATACGCCGAGCACGAGCAGGAGGTCGCCGAAAGACAACGGCGTGTTGGTCGCCTGCGCGATGAATACGACTGCAAGCGTCAGGTAGATCGAGAAGGCGTCGAGATTGAAGGAATAGCCGGTCGGAATCACCAGGCCGACGACGGAGTCCTTCACTCCCATCCGCTCCAGCTTCTTCATGATCTGCGGCAGCACCGCATCGGAGGAGGCGGTCGCGAGCACGATGGTCAGCTCTTCGCGCAGGTAGGCGAGGAACTTGAGGATGTTGATTCCGGCGAGCGCCATCACGCTGCCGAGCACGCCGAGTACGAAGATGCCGACCGAGACATAGAACAGCATCACCAGCGAGACGAGTTGCTTCAGCGAGCCGACGCCGTATTTGCCGACAGTGTAGGCCACCGCGCCGAGCACGCCGAGCGGAGCGATGCGCACGATCAGGCCCATGACGCGGAACAGCACGGTCGAGGCGGCATCGATGATGGACGTGACGAGCTTGCCCTTCTCGCCGCCGACGAGCGCGAGGCCGACGCCGAACAGCACGGCGAAGAACAGGACCTGGAGCACGTCATTGCGCGACAGGGCGTCGAACGAGGTGCTTGGGATCACGTTGAGCAGGAAGGAGCCGATGCCGCCGCCCTGAAGCTTGTGGGCGTTGTCGGCATAGGTGTTGAGCGCCTTGGCATCCAGCGTCGAGGGATCGATGTTCATGCCATGGCCCGGCCCGAAGATGTAGGCCAGGATGAGACCGACCACGAGAGCCACCGTGGTCATCAGCTCGAAATAGACCAGCGCCTTGACGCCGACGCGGCCGACCTTCTTGAGGTCGCCGGCGCCGGCAATGCCGTGCACGACGACGCAGAACACGATGGGCGCCACGATCATCGAAATCAGCTTCAGGAAGGCGTCGCTCAGGATCTTGAGGCTGATGGCGAAGTCTGGCACGGCCACGCCGAGGATGATGCCGAGAATGAGCGCGGCTAGAACCTGGACGAACAGCGAGGTGTAAAGCGGCTTGCGCTCGGCGGCCGGGGCCGCAGCAATGGTCGACATGGTGACTCCCCGTTTTCACGCGTCTTAGACGCCAAAGAGCAACAACCGTGCCAGATTGTCGCGGATCCCGGCCGAAAATGGTCTATTCCGCCGCCTTCGCCGTTTTGCCGAACATCCGGGTCGGTGCCGGGAAGCCACAGGACGTCCCGTCGGTGATCTTGACCTGGTGTTCCCACGGCAGGCGGAAGGTGCCTGCGACCATGTCCTGCATGAACGAATAGGGGCAGTCCATCGCGCCGTCCTTCACCGCGACGTAGCCGCGATGCCAGAGCTGGTAGATGTTGTTCTCGACGCCCCAATTGATGCGAGCCTCGCGCACCAGATCGGGCCGCACCTCGGCGGTGATGATCTCGTCGGCCCGGCCGGTTGTGCCATGTGCCAGCACCGTGCCGTCGAAATTGACGATCATGCCTTCGCCCATGGAATCGAATGAGCCGTCCGACCCGCACATGCAGACGTTTGCCGTTACCATCAGGTTCTGGAACGAATTGGCCTGGTTGGTGAAGCGCCAGGCGTCGCGGATCGGGGCGGTGTAGCCCGCGGTGCGGATCATGATCTCCGCGCCTTTGTAGGCGCATTCGCGAGCCATCTCCGGGAACATGCCGTCGTGGCAGATGATGAGCGCGATCTTCGCGCCCCTCGGGCCCTCGATGACGGGAATACCGACATCGCCCGGCTCCCACGGTTCGACCGGAATCCAGGGGTGCAGTTTTCGGTAGTAGAGCTTGATCTCGCCGTGATCGTCGATGATCAGGCCGGAGTTGTAGGGATTGCCGTGCCGATTGAACTCCATGATGGAGAAACAGCCCCAGATCTTGTTGTCGACGCAGGCCTTCTTGAAGGCCGCGACCTCAGGCCCGTCGAGCCGGCACATGATCTCGGGATTGGTGTCCATCGAGAGCCCGTGCAGCGAATATTCCGGGAAGACCACCAGATCCATGGTGGCGAGATTGCGGCGGGCCTTGCCGACCATCCAGACGATGCGCTCGGTCTGCCGCGCCAGATCGGCCGCGGTCGCGACGTTGGGCAATTGCAACTGCACCAGCCCGATGACGACGCCCTCAGGCGATTTGTTCAAGCCGCCAAGCCCGTTCATGAAGAGCTCCCTTGCTGGATCAAACGCCGGCGACATTGCCGGCGCGATCTATTGGGCGCCAAGCAAATCCGATTTTTGCGGCCGGCAAAAGGTCATTTCTCAGGCGATGAGGCAAGAGCGCGAGCATCGCGCGGGCGGAACATGCCACCGAGTGCGAAGTCGCATCTGCTGTTCCTGATCAATCTCTTGGGAGCCCCGTGGGCCTCTTGAGCGTCCCGTCGTGCCGCCCGCGAACCCCGCACATAATTGAGGCGCGAGGTGCCTCGAATGTCGCCTTGACCCGTCGCGACCGCCGATGTCAGGGTTATGACATGAGTACAGTAAGGCGACACGGCGCAAATCTTCGGGACGAATATGCCGAGTTGACGCGGCAGCGTATCGTTGCGGCCTTCGTCGAAACGCTCGAAGATGATGCCGCCGACGAGGTCTCGATGGCTGCCGTCGCCAGGCGCGCGAAGGTTGCCGAGCGCACCATCTATCGGCACTTCAAGACTCGCGCGGAGCTGTTTGCAGCGGCCGGTGAGTGGATCGAACACAACGTCTTCGGCTACGTTCCCTTTTCCTCGCCGGACCAGCTGCCGGATATCTTTCGCAAGCTCTGCAAGAGCTTCGATCGCCATCCGAATCTTGCGCGTGCAATCGCCATGACGCGGGTCGGCCGCAGCGTGCGGGCCGGCTTTCGGCGGCATCTGATCGACCAGCACAGCAAGGCGATGGCACCTCTGGTGCGGCACCTCAAACCGAAGGAGGTCCGCCAAGCCGAGGCGCTCGCGGCCTATCTCAACAACGTGCTCGCCTGGAGCGCGTTGCGCGAAGACTTCGGCATGTCGAGTGGCGAGATTGCCGATGCGATCGACTGGGCGCTCAGCACGCTCCTGAAGGATATCCGGCAGCGCGATGCGGCTGCGGCAGGGCTGCGTTCCGAACAAGGTGGCAAGCCGCCGCGGAAACGAACCGGAGCGAGAGAGCCGTCATAGGGTGGAGCAGGTCATGACAAACTCGAACGAGATGCCGGACGGCCTCTTGATCAACGCGGCCGATGAGGTTCGCATCCGGCAGGATCTGGTGTTGACGGCGCTCGGTCGCCGCCCGGCCGACCGGAGCTTGCGGGTCGGGCGTTTGCTCGACGTGCACAGCCGCACCTGGAGCGAAGATCAGGAGATCGTGTTCAAGGGCCGAAGGATCGCATGGGTCGGACCGGCCGGAAGCTATCCCGGCGAAGTCAGCGAACGCGTGCATCGTCCCGATCTTGCGGCCGTTCCAGGTTTCGGTGAAGTGCACAAGCATATCGAAAGCTCGCATCTGACGCCAGAATGGGAGGCCGCGCTGGTGCTGCCGCATGGCAATACCTGGACCTGCGAGGCGAGCCACGAATTCTCCAATGTCAACGGCGCACGCAATCTCGAGTTTTGGTTCGAGGCACGCCGTCGCGGATCGCCGCTCAAGATCTTTCCGCAGCCCGGATCGGCGGTGCCGCCCACGGCCTATGAGTGGGGCGGCGGCTGGTATGGTCGCGACGAGCAGGCGAGCTTCATGAGCGCGAGCCTGATGGTCACCGGGCTCGACGAGGTGATGGACTGGCCGGCGGTCTGGAATCCCGACAACCCATCCTACAAGCGGCTATGGGGCATGATCGAAGCCACGTTCGCGGCGCGCGGCGTCGTCGAAGGCCATGGCTCCGGTCTGCGGGACCTGCCATCCATCAACGCCTTTGCCGCGGCCGGGCTCGCCTCCGACCATGAAGTGCAGACGCCCGAGGAGACCTGGGACAAGCTCATCCGCGGTCTCTTCATCGAGTTGCGCGTCTACGCGATGCCTGAAATCGTCGCCTGGCTGCTCGCCAAGGGTTTGCAGGACTGGTCGCAGATCGCATTCACCACCGACGACCGCAGCGCCAGCCATACGCTCGAGCTCGGCGCCAGCGATCACAACGCGCGGATCGCGATCGAGGCTGGTCTGGCGCCGGAAGTCGCGATCCAATGTCTTACCATTAATCCCGCGCGGCACATGCGCATCACCCCGTTCGTCGGCAGCCTCGCCCCGGGGCGTTTTGGCGACGTCGTGCTGCTCTCTGATGTGGCCAAGCTGAGCATCGCCGAAGTCTGGGCCGACGGTGCGCAGGTATCCGAAGGCAAGAACTACCTGAGCAAGGTTCCCGAAATCTCCTGGCCCGATTGGGCGACCAGGACGGTGAATATCAAGCGCGCGATCCAGCCGAAGGACTTCGAGCTATCGGCCGAACCCGGCCGCACCACGATGAAAGCCGCCGTGATCCGCCCGTTCCATTGGCATCCGGAGTTCTACACAATCGAATTGCCGGTGCGTGACGGCGCCGTGCAGCGCGATGAGAGCGAGGCCATCACCAAATTTGCCATCGTCGATCGCTTCTCCGGCGACGGCCGGGTTGCAAAAATGTTCTGGCGCGGCTGCGGACCGTGCACGCCGGAGACCGCGCTTGCCTGCTCGGTCGCGCACGACAAGCATAACATCTGGGTGGTCGGCTCGTCCGACGCCGCGATGGCCAAGGCCGTGAACGCGCTGGTGGAGCGCCAGGGCGGGTGGGCGCTGGTCAGAGAAGGCGAGCTCGTTGCCACCGTGCGGTTCGAGGTTGGCGGATTAATGAGCTGCCGCTCGGCGCAGGCGCTCGATGCCGAGATGCAGGCGCTCTATGCGGAGGGCCGCAAGGTGGACTGGATGTATGAGCCGACCTTCCGGCCGCGCTGGTATCCCGGATTTCCGGAGCGCCTGATGTTCGCGACGCTGACCTGCGCGCCCTGGAGCTGGGTGCTGGTCGCGCCGTGCGAGCAGGCGCCGCTCGGATTTATCAACGTCCAGACCGGCGAAGCACACGCGGTGGTCTGGTGAGGCTGATGGGGAGACGGCGATGAACGAGATGACGCTGCCGCAAACGAATTCCGTAGACGCCGCGCCAAAATCCGTCGGGCCGTCGGGCCCGCAAGGTCCAATCGACCGCCTCTTCGGACTAACTGAGCGCGGCACCACTGTTGGACGCGAGGTGATGGCCGGCGCGACCACATTCGCGGCGATGGCCTATATCATCGCGGTGAACCCGGCGATCATGTCCAATGCCGGGATGGATCGCGCCGATCTCGTCAACGCGACAGCGCTCGCGGCGATCTTCGGTTCGGTATTGATGGGGCTTTGGGCCAACCTGCCGCTCGCCGTTGCGCCCGCGATGGGCTCCAACGTCATCTTCACCTATGTGATCGTCAAGCAGATGGGCATGCCCTGGCAAGGCGCGCTCGCCATGGTCGCCTTTACGGGCGTGCTATTCCTGATCCTCAGCCTGTCGAAGCTGCGCGAGCGCATAGCACGCGACGTTCCCGAAGCGTTGAAGATTGGCATCCAGGCCGCGGTCGGCACCTTGATCGTGTTCATTGCGCTGCGCGGCGCCGGCCTCGTGGTGCAGAACCCCTCGACCTATATCGCCATGGGATCGCTGCGCAGCCCGCCGGTGTTGCTGACGCTCGCAGGTCTGCTGCTTACGCCGGTGCTGGTGGCGCGACGTGTTCCCGGCGGACTCATCTTGTCCATCGCCGTGCTGACCCTGATCGGCTTCTTCGTCCCCGGTGTAAACGGCAAGATGGTAACCTCGATGCCGTCGGCGATCCTGTCATGGCCGCGCTGGCCCACCAGCACCTTCATGGCACTCGATGTCGGCTATCTCATCAGTCACTTCGTCGTGGCGCTGCCATTGCTGTTCTACTTCCTGTGCGCCGAATTCTTCTCGACTCTGGGAACGCTGATCGGGGTGACTGGTGCCGCCAATTTGCGCCGTCCGGATGGCTCGATTCCGAATGCCACCGCCGCTTTCGCTACCGATGCGACGGCATCCATCGTCGGCCCGCTCCTCGGCACATCGGTAGTGACGGCCTACATCGAGTCGATCACGGGCGTGCAGGCGGGGGGTCGCACCGGCCTGACATCGCTGACGGTCGCGGCGTTCTTCTGCCTTGCCTTGTTCTTCTGGCCTGTCTTCATCATCATTCCACCGCAAGCAACCGCACCTGCGCTGGTGCTCGTCGGCGTGCTGATGATGCAGGGCCTCGCCCGCATTGACATGACCGATCTGGCCAACGCCGTGCCCATCGTGCTGACGCTGCTGGTCACCGTGCTGACCAACAATCTCATCAACGGAATGGCGCTCGGGACGTTGAGCTATATCGCACTGGAGGTCTCGATGAGCCGGGGAGGGCGGATTCCTGCCATGGTCTGGGGTCTCGGCGTGGTGTTCATCGCCTATGCGTTCGTGACCGCACAGATATTTTGAGATGTCCGGATGTCGCGAAAAACCTAGGCCGCCAGATCGAGGAGGTGGCAAGATCCCCGCACCAGCACCTTGCGCCCTGTCGACGTCATGACGGGAACGCCGTCCCTGATCGTGACAAGACCGAACTTGACCAGGTCTTCGACGACGTAGGTCTTCGTGAGGCGACCGCGCGGCATAGGATTGCGAAGCGCTTTCAGAACCTCCCATTGGTCCGGCGAAAGATCCAAGTCGACATCGATGTTCATGTTGCCTCAAGATATATGGCCGCTCGCGTGCACCTGTTAACGGCGCTGCGTGAACACCGTGCGACGACATTGAGTCGGGAATTCGATAGCTGTTTAGAAAGGTCTCTTCACAAATTGCCGCACGTTGTTGCGTCACAATAGTTAAGATCCGCAGCGGACGAATATCGTCGGGGTCATCGATCACCAATTGATGATGTTGGCGTGATGCTGCGTCGCAAGGTTCGCGCTGCACGGGCAGTACTGCTGCCCCATCCCGCGCTGCGAGGTGCACAGGAAGGTGGGCAGAGCGTTCAAGGGTCTGTTACGCTGACTCGCGGGGGAATTGGCTTCACGCGGCAGGAGTGGAGTGCATGAACAGGCTGGTCGAAATTCGCAGTCAGGAATTGTTTTGCCGGGAGCGCGCGGCGCTGGATTCGGAGCGACGCGTTTTCTGGCTCGCGCAGGCGGAAGAGTGGGAGCAGCGTGCTCTCGACGAAATCGCGTATCACTTCCGCGAGTGCAACCTTTTTCGGGGGCCGAGCTGGCTGCCGCCTGACGCGAGCCGATCGTCGCCTACTGATAAGTCGCCACGATATCGGACACTGCGCGCTCGAGCTGCTGGGCCGTGGCGCATTGGCGCACCAGGCTGCAAAAGGTCGCGTAGCGCGGCATTTCCGAGTCGCCAAAGCCCCAGGCGAGCCGTCCTTCGGGATTGAGCCAGACCAGCCGTTTCGAGCGCTCGCAGATACGGCGCAAAATGTCGGCGCGCGGGTCGAGGTTGTTGCTGCGGGCATCGCCGAGCACGATTACCGTGGTCTGCGGCGTTAGCGTGTTCATCCACTCCTTCTCGAAATCGACGAGGGAAGAACCATAGTCGGATGAGCCGAAGCCAACCTTGGACATGATCTCGGCCATGGCCTCTTCCGGCGACTTCGATTCCAGGATGTCGCTGACCTCGATCAGATGCGAGGAAAAGGCGAAAGAGCGGACGTCGTCGACCACTTCATGCAGCGAGTGGATCAGGAGCAGGAAAAAATCGGAGACCTGCGCGACCGAGCCCGAGACGTCGCACAACGCCACGATCTTCGGCCGGTCGCGATGCTTGCGCTTCCAGGCCGTGAGAAAGGGGACGCCGCCCCAGGCCGCGTTGCGGCGCAGCGTGCGGCGTACGTCCAGATGGCCGCGGCGCTGACGCTTGCGCGGCTTTGAATAGCGCTCGCGCAGCCGCCGCGCGATCTGGCGGATGAGTGCGCGCATCTCCGCGACCTGACGCCGTTCGATGCGCGCGAGCGGCGCGTTGCGCAAGATCTCGTTGCGGAGGTTTTCGGCCTCTTCGCGGGCATAGAGCGCAAGCCCCTGCGCGACGGTGTCGCGCACGGCCTCGCGCAAGCCCTCGAGCGTGGCGCGGAGGCGCTCGGCCAGTGCCGGGTTGGTCGCGGTCAACTCGTCGAGATCGTCGCGCAGCCGCTGGAGGCCCATGGCGTCGAGGATGCGACTGGAGAAAATGCCGCGTTGTGTAGAGTAGCGGATGTCGGACAGGGACGCCGCGCCGGCGGCGCTGGCGATCGCGGCCGCGATCGCATTGCGGTCCTGCGAAAGCAGCATCTGCGCAAGCGGACCCAGTCCTTCGGACGGCTGATTCGCGCCCGCATCGCTGGTTGCACCCGAGGAGCGAGATTGAGCCGCTTCCTGCGGAGTGTCGTCATTGTTGGCCTCAGGCTGCTCTTGTCGTGGCTCAGGCTGGCTGAAGAACAGATCAAAACACTCGCCAAGCGCAAGCTTCTCATCTTGCGACTTGGCGAGGGTCAGAAGGAGGGTGTCGCGAAGAATGGCGCGATCGGACAAGCCGACCTCTGCGACCGCACGCATCGCATCGATGCTTTCAGCAGGCGAGACATGCACGCCGGCGCCGCGCGCCGCCCGAAAGAAACGATGGATATTCTCGCGCATCGGAGTCAACCGAAGACGTTGGATCGTGCTGCCTTGGCAATGAAGGTCGTGATCTGGGGCTGAGCCGCTTCGATGTCGGCCTCGTATTTCAGGAGCACATTTAGCGTGTCCTTGACCATCTCGGTGTCGAGCTCGGAAGCCTGAAGCAGCACCAGGACGCGCGCCCAATCGATGGTCTCGCTGACCGAGGGCAACTTCTTCAGATCCAGCGAGCGGATTTCGTGGATGAAGCCGACCATCTGCCTGCGCAGCGTCTGCGAGATGCCAGGCACGCGGCTTTCGACGATGCGCTCCTCCAGCCGCTGCTCGGGGAAGCCGATATGCAGATGCAGACAGCGCCGCTTCAAGGCGTCGCCGAGATCGCGCTCGCTGTTGGAGGTAAGGATCACCGTCGGCGGCGTGATCGCGAAGACCGTGCCGAACTCAGGGATCGTGACCTGGAAGTCCGAGAGGATCTCGAGCAGCAGCGATTCGAATTCAGCGTCGGACTTGTCGATCTCGTCGATCAGCAGCACACAGCCGCCGGGATGCTCGAGCGCCTGAAGCAGCGGCCTCGGCTCGACGAACTCCTTGGAGAAGAATACGTCGCCGAAATCGTGGAGCTGTTCGAGCGCGGCATGCAGCGTCTGTGCGCCACCAAGGACTTCGCCGAGCTTGTCCTTGAGGATTTGGGTATAGAGGAGCTGCTTGGCGTATTTCCACTCGTAGAGCGCCTTGGCCTCGTCGAGACCCTCATAGCATTGCAGCCGGATCATCTTCTTGCCGCGCCAGGCGGCGACCGCCTTGGCAAGTTCGGTCTTGCCGACGCCCGCGGGACCCTCGACCAGGATCGGCTTCTCGATCTGGTGCGACAAATAGACGGCGGTCGCGATCTGCCGGCTGGCGATATAGCCCTGCGCGGCGAGGCCGCTCTCCACTGCCTCGATCGCGGTCGAGGCCTTCTGTTCAGCCACGAAAGGGCGCTCCCAAAGGTCTTGCTTGAGGCTTGTTCTGCCTGCGTTCCGGGCAAAGAACAAGCCTCGTTTAGGAGGCAGCAGACCCGTGCGAACGGTGATTTTTCCGCTTCGCGCAAATACTTGCGCGATTGGCCGATCGTACGATCAGTGCCGCGACAGCTCGCGCTTTCGGATCGTCTGCCTGACCTCGGTACCGCAATCGGCGCATTCATAGACGAAGTCGATCTTGGCAAGGCTCCAGTGCGGCTCGACCTCGCGCACATACATCGGCAGGAACCCCATGCAGGTGGGGCAAATCACAGGCGCGATTTCGATATCCTGATGATGCTGTACATAAGCTGGCATCTCGGCTCTCCTTCGCAGGCGACTACCAAACCCCGTGCAAAGGTTACTGCCGGTCGCGCCGGCCTCGTCATCAACTCTTTCGAACAGAGGCGGAACGGCGGAGATTTGCGGTTAGCTGTGACATTCTTGTTACGGCTCTGGACTGTAACGGGCAGACCAAATGCCTATTTCACCTGCAGATCCGGTTCTCGGACCTCACTGCAACGAAAAGGGAGCAACCCCATGACACATGCCATTCGCTTTCACACGACCGGCGGCCCTGAAGTTCTGGTCTGGGAGGAGGTCAGTGTCGGCAAGCCCGGACCCGGTGAAGCGCGTATCCGCCACACTGCCGTCGGTCTCAACTTCGTCGACATCTACAACCGCTCGGGTCTATATCCTGCGCAACTGCCGAGTGGTCTTGGCAGCGAGGCGGCCGGCGTCGTCGAGGAAATCGGACCCGGTGTTACCGATCTGAAGCCGGGCGATCGCGTCGCCTACGGCGCCTCACCGCTCGGCGCCTATTCGGAGGCGCGGCTGATTCCTGCCGACCGGCTGTTGAAGCTGCCCGATGGTGTCGACGACAAGACCGCGGCAGCGATGATGCTGAAGGGCCTCACCACGCAGTATCTGATCCGGCAGACCTATCGGGTGAAGGCCGGCGACACCATTCTGCTCCACGCTGCAGCCGGCGGCGTCGGCTTGATCCTGAGCCAGTGGGCCAAACATCTCGGCGCGACCGTGATCGGCACCGTCAGCAATGACGAGAAGGCGAAGCTCGCCAAGGCGCATGGTTGCGACCACGTCATCATCTACACCCGTGAGGATTTCGTAAAACGCGTCGACGAGATCACCGGAGGCAAGAAGGTGCCGGTGGTTTATGATTCCGTCGGCAAGGACACCTTCCTGAAATCGCTGGATTGCCTCGCGCCGCTCGGCGTCGCTGCATTGTTCGGCGCGTCCTCCGGCGCCGTCGAGCCGCTCAATCTCGGCCTGCTTGCCCAGAAGGGCTCGCTCTACGTCACGCGCCCGACGCTGTTCACTTACGCCGCCAAGCGCGAGAGCCTGGTCGCGATGGCAGGCGAACTGTTCGACGTCGTCAAGTCGGGCGCTGTCAAGATCGAGGTGCGTCAGACCTATCCGTTGAAGGACGCCGCCAAGGCGCACGCCGATCTCGCCGCGCGCAAGACCACGGGATCGACCGTTCTCACGGTGTAGTCTCCGGCCGGACAGTGACGTGGGCCGTAGGCCTGCGTCACGTTCGTTCGTGCTTGCGCAGGTCGCGGGCGTGATCGCGGCGGATCGCCTGGAGGTCGACTTCGTCAGGCGGGATTTGGGGAAGGGCGGCCTCGGTCAGGATTGCTTCGGTCACGTCCTCGACCGATTGGTCCACGATCTCGTGAATGAAAGAGATGTTTCGATACTCACCCGAGGTGACGCAGGAGGCGACCTCGCGTCGGGTGATTTCGGGATCGACGACCGCTTCGCGGCCACGCCGCCGAGCATCACGACGAAATATTGCATGGAATGGCCCTACCGCGGCCCAAGTGGTCCGGGTCGCGATAGCGTATTTCCGAAAATCATAATTTAGTCAAGCGCGATTGCCAAAAATCGGAAATTCGCACCAGGCGCCTACTTGCTCTTCTTGCGGGGGCGCGCCGACTTGGCGCGCAGACGCTCGAGCTGACCCTTGGGCATCGACAGGCAGATCTCGCCGACCCAGTCCAGCTTGACGCCGACGATCGGCTTGGCATTGAAACTGGTGAGGTTGACGACGGAGGGAGTTTTGCCGCGCTCGATGGTTTTCAGGTAGCGTTCCCCAGTCTTCAATCGCACCGCTGCCTCTTCGCCGTAGAAGCTCGACAGCGGATGGCGCTGGTCCTTATAGACCACGATTACGTCGCCGTTCTCGTATTTGGGCAGCATCGAATCGCCGACGATCTCGAAGGCGACGGTCTCTTCCATGATGGGGAAGGGCAGCGCGATGTCGCCGAGTCCCTCAGGAGGAACCTGTTCATAATCCGGCTCGATCACCGCGCCGGCGCCGACCCGGCCCATGATCGGCGCCAGATTCAGCTCGAGGTATTCCATAATCGGAATAATTTCCGACGCCTTCACCAGGCGTTCGCCGCCGAGGATTTCCGACACCGCGCCCGGCCGCACGCCCATGGCGGCCGCGAGGCCGCCCTTGCTCTTGCCCGTCTTCTCCAGGCCCCGTTCGATCATTGCAACGTCCAACATGGTGATTTCCTTGATGCCGTGGTCTTGCCTCTTGTAATCCGAAATTCGGAATTGATGCAATTATGAATATCAGAATTTTCGATTGACTTTTGTTTCGGAATACCGGAATGTATGTTCCGCCACCCGACCGCGTGGGTCAACATGTGGCGCATCACGGGACAGCAGCATGGAACCGGGCCATTGGTCGTCGGAGCACTCCGACGCGCTTCGCGACTATTTTCTCAAAGGAATGTCCTATGCGGAGATCGGAAGACAGATTAACGCAAGGTTTGGAACGGCTTACTCACGCAATGCGGTGGTCGGCCGCGCCAAGCGGCTCGGACTCGCGGCGCCAGCACGGATGACCAGTCCGTCAATCGTTCCGTCCTTGCTCGGTGAGGCCTGTCTGCTTTCCCCGGGACGTCAGAGGTTGCCATATCTGAACCTGCCGCCGAAATCGGCACTAAAGCCGGCCGCGCCGGTCAAGTTGCGCTGTGTTGGCGTGCAGCCGCGCCTGATCTCTCTGGTTCAACTCGAACCAGGCGAGTGCCGCTATCCCTATGGCGGCGACAGGGATGGGGAGGAGATCATCTTCTGCGGTCATCCACTCCAGCCGGGCTCCAGTTATTGCGCGCCCCATCTCCGCCTGACTCGCCGGCCCGCAACCGGCTCCGCGCGCAACGCGGCTCCTGTCGTGCTGAGGCTCGTTTCCGCTGCCTGACGGGCGGCCGCAGCCGGTTCAATCGTCGATTTTCTGCAAGGAGTATTCGAGTGGGACGTGTTCGACGCAATAGTTCCTACAAGTTGGCCAAGATCTACGACCGCCGGTCGCGTGAGCTGCCGTTCAATGGCGAGGTGGCCGAAATCGAGGTCGACGATCCCATGGCGCTCGATTCCGGCGACAGGATCGTCGCTCTGCGTTCCATCCGCAGCGATCCGCTTGGCCGGCTGCATTCACACCATCAGATCGACGAGGTGCAATACCGAGGTGGCCGGGCGTTCCAGAGCGACTGGGAGAGGGCGGAACGGGGGCCTCAGGCGGTGGATCCGACCCGCGAATATGTCGATGGCGCGCGCACGCGGGAGCCTGTCACCGAAAGCCAGCGCCAGGCGGTGCTGCGGCTGAACCGGATCGAGCGCGAGCTCGGCACCGATGGTGCCGCGCTTGTGCACGACGTGCTGGTGCTGGGCCTGACGATGGACCAGATCGGACAGCGCCGCGCCGTCCGCACCCAGCGCTGGAGGGACTATTTTGCGCGGCGCTTTCGCGAATGCCTCGACCGGCTGGCTCTGATCTACGGTTTTGCAACAGAAGCCACGGGGCAGCGCCCCGAGCCGCATCGATAATGTGGGCGCCGGCGGCTTTCGCCGCTGGCGCGCCGCCGTTCGCTACGGATGCGGGACGATCTGGTAGGGCGTCGTATAGGGCTCGACGCGGAGCGAGGCGTTGGCGAGAAGCCCTATCCTGGCGGTCGGCGCCTGCTGCAATTCGCCGTTCGCGCCCCGATGCACGTTGTATTGCCAGACGGTGAGATCCCCCTTCTGCGCCAGTGCGTGCGCCACCCCGCTCGCGTCATTGCCGCCGAGCGCCTGAAGTTCCTCCGCTGACAGTCCGATGATGATCTCGTCTTTGATGGTAACGATCTTGAAGAGGTTCATCTTGGTCTCCTGCGCCCATGCGCCTGGTATCGAGAAGGTGAGAAGCGCGAGTGCGGCGCCCTTGATGAGATCGCAGCGAGAAAGCATGCCGTCGTCCTTTGGTGCTGACACGCGCCTGATTCGAGATCAGCCATGGCAGCGTGGTTTGCGTGGCCGTTCGCAACTGCTTGGTCGCTCGATCTTGAACAACGGTTCATCGGCGGAAACGCAATCGACGTGATGCAGAGGGCAGACAAGAAAGTCGATCCCAACGCGCTCGCCGCTTCGATCGGCTTCGGTGGCCCCCGGTCAAGACGCTAGAGACTAGCTGCGGGATCGATATTCGCTTTAGTCGGCGATACAACCGCTGAGATCGGACTCAACAATCGCGTGTATACCCTGACGAAACAATAGTCCGCGTCTGCCAACCTCCGTTCACCCTGGAAAACAGACGAAACGCCGTGTCGATTGGCAATCAAGCCGGCGTACGGGATTATGCAGCCTCTTGACGCAGGTGGGTGACGGCGCTCCATATTCCTGTTATCCG
This sequence comes from Bradyrhizobium sp. 142, assembly GCF_023074015.1. Lineage (NCBI taxonomy): Bacteria > Pseudomonadati > Pseudomonadota > Alphaproteobacteria > Hyphomicrobiales > Nitrobacteraceae > Bradyrhizobium > Bradyrhizobium sp. 142. The sequence continues at coordinate 90,272 of NZ_JADPKQ010000036.1, read as the reverse complement.
GAATCGCCGTGTTGCAGTGCAGATGACGCATCGCTACGCGGGCGGTTGGGCTTGCCGAAGTGGTTGTTCCTTGTCATAGTTGCAACCTATCGGGTCGAGCCGTCGCCCGGATGTGCAGTTCAGCGTGCTAACCCGCAGGTGCCCTGGCCGAGAGTTCGTCGTCGCCATGGCGCTCGATTATGGCGTTCGGTTCTCGAGCGAGGGCCTCTAGATCAGATCGAGAAAGCCGATCCTTGTCATGGGTGCGAGATGAAGAACATCGAATTCGCGGCTGAACTGCACCTCAAGCTCGGCGCGCCTGCGAGCAGCACCGTCGAAAGTCTGCGGCTGATGCGGGCATTTCTGAAGCTAGCGCCTCGGCAACGTTTCGAAGTCATCAAACTCGTCGAAGACCTCGCGACTGACGAATCGCTCCCCGAATATCCCCTGTCGTGAGGCCGAGGCGGCCGGCCGGCGTCATATTGCTCTCCCGAGCGTTGGCCCTGCCGCACTGCCGTCGGCCCGGTTGCGCCTGCCGCCTGGTCTGACGCGCTGGAAGCCAGCACGGCAAATGTGATAGTCAGTTGGAAAAAAGGGAGGAGAGCGACCATGATCGAACCGAAGCTGGAAGTTCCGGCCGAACTGCGCGACCTGGCCGAGAAGACGATCGACCAAGCAGAAAGGGCATTCGGCATGTTTTTCGATGCCGCCACCAAATCGATGACGTCGGTTCCGGGGACGGGCACGGAAGTATCGAAACAGGCGCTCGCTTTTACCGAGCAGAACATGAAGGCGGCGTTCGAGCACGCCCGCAAGCTCGTTCACGCGACCGACCTTCAGGAAGCCATGCGGATCCAATCCGAATTCCTGCGCAGCCAGTTCACCAATGCCGGGGATCACATGCGCCAGATGACCGGCAACTTCATGCAACCGGGCAAAGGCAAGTCCTGACTATCGCGCAGTTGCGTCTGCTCACAAATTGGTCTTGCGCGGCGGCAAGAGGCGCATTTCAATCCCGGTGCAGGTCCATGATGGGCCACCGGATGAGTCTCATTCGCCGTCCATCATCCTTTCTGCTGATCCCTGTCGGTTCAACCGGCAGGGATTTGCATGTTGCGGAGTGAACGCCGCGATTGACCGGCGCGATGCTAACGCAGCGATCCGATATAGGCTGCGATGTCGCTGGCTTCGGTCCGGCTCAGGGGAAAGTTCGGCATCTTCGGATGCGGATCGAGCAGGAAGAAAGCGAGCCTCTCTGGACTAAAGTCTGGTCTGCGCGCAACTGACGCGAAGGAGGGCACGTCTGCGCTGGCTTGGCTCTGGCCGTTCGTCACGACGTGGCAGCTTGCGCACCAGCGTTTGGCAAGGTCGCCGCCATGATCGCCATTGGCGGCGGATGCCACCGAACCGCCGGGGGTTGATGCCACGACGAGAAGCAGACAAATTTGCCTCAAATGCTGGTGCATCAGGCAGCCCTTACGCATTTGCCTGCGGCTGCTCATCCGCAGCACGATCCCGGAAATTGCGAGAGATCGATGCGAGCGATGATCGACCGCAGCAGTCGGCGAGCGGAGCGATACAGATGACGGACGGGCCCCGCTCTCCTTGCTGCGGGCAGGCCAAGGCTTTCGGTATGGTCCGGCACGTGTCTCTCCGACGTTGTGCGGACAGCCTATCGCACTGGGATCGAAGAGGCCTTGATCTGGCGCAAGGCAGCCGGACTAGTAATCGCCGGGATTCATGATCATCGGGCTTCTCGTATCGGCAGGCGCGAGCGAGCTGCTTGCACTGTCGCGTAAAAAGCGGTCGAGCGTCGCCTGGATCTTCTCCTTGACCGAGTCGGGGCCGCGGTCGCTCATCTCGGTATGATGTGCGCCGGTATGGACGATGTCGATGCCTCGCGCCTTGGCTTCTTCCGGCGTCGGCAGCACGCCGGGATCGGTGACGAAATGCGGATCTTTCGAACGGAACGACAAAATCTTCATCTTATCGCTGACCACGAAAGGCACCCGGAGATTGTCGAGGGTGATCACTTTCGACACCAATTCAGGATGCTGATGGGCGACATACATGGAGACATCGCCGCCGTTGGAATGTCCGACGAGGGTGACGTGGTCGTAATCGGCGTTCTCCTGCCGCCTCTTCAGTTCGCCCAGCACGAAGAGGATGTTGGCCTCGCAGCGGATATAGACCTCGCGCCGGCCGACATATGGCTGACCGACCCGGGTCATCAATGGCGGATCGCTCGGGAGGTCCTGCTGAATGCTGGTGACGAGATAGCCGCGCGCGGCGAGCACGTTGGCGAGGAACGAATACTCGGACGCCCTGACGGTGTTGCCGTTGCTGATGATCGCGAGTGGAAGCTTCCAAAGTCCGAGATTGGCCTTGGTCTCATAGTCGCGCCGCACAGCGACTTCGACCGTGATGGGCCGCTGGCGCGAAGCGTCGAACAGCGTCAAAGTCTCATGGCGGATCGCGAACCGGCTGACGACGAAATATTCGCCGACACCGAGGACGCAAAGAAAAGCCAGAATTGCACACACCCTTTTCATGGGTTCCGTCTCGATCACTTTTGACTGAAGATAGATATTGCAGACCTGTAGATCGAGCGATCGTGAGCAGAGTACGGGATTTAATTTAGGCAAGTCTGTGAAAAGGGTCCCAAAAGGGCCGCATGGGGATGCGCCGGCGAAGGCTGCGCGGCTAGAGACCCCCGGTCTTGCCGCGCTCAGGGCAGAGCCGGAAGGCGCTCGAGAGCGTAAACAGGAAGCGCGGGCTGCGGCGCTCATTGTCCGGCGCCCGGTAGCTCAAGGGGACGGCGACGCCGAAATCGGCCTGGAGGTCATCCCACAGGAACAGCCGCGCGCCGACCCCGGCCGATGTCAACGACAGGCCATCGCTGAGGCGGTACCCGTCGTTCCAGACGGCGCCGGCGTCGCCGAAAGCATAGAGCTGATAGCCGCTCCAATAGCGGAAACTGAGCTCTCTGGTCGAAGCGCAGTTCGAGCGACCCGGCAAGACCATTGTCGCCGCTGATCTCGGCCGCGCCATAGCCCCGGCCGAAGGCCGCACCACCCAGGTAGAACTGCTGTGAGATGAACAGCGGGCGCGACGCGGTCTGGCTTGCCGCGGAGATCTTGAGTGACCAGGTATCGTCGAGTGTCTGGTAGCGCGTGAACCAGAAGTTCAGCACCGAGAAGTTCGACGAAGCGCCGTCGCGCGACAGAAGGTCGTCGTAAAAATGGGAGGCGCCGAAGATGTCGAGGCCCTGCCGATAGATCAGCGTCGCGTAGCTGGTGCCGCCGAAACGGTCCTGGAGCCGATAATCGGCGCCCAGGCTCGCGAACCTGATGTGGTCATTGTACCAGGGCCCATAGATGTCGCGTTCGGACACATTGCTGAAGGTGGTGGCCGCCGTCAGGATAAGGGACGAGGATTGCGACTGGAGCGGCACGACGCTGGCCCGAAGCTCGAATGCATCTGTTGTCGTGATATCGCTGTCTAGGCGTCGCGCATCCCCCGGCCGGACCTCGCTGTGCAGCAGCGAAGCACCGAGACGCACGCCGTCGACGCCGACAGGGGCGTCATAGGACAGGCGTCCGAAGCGAAGTTGGCGGGGATCGTTCGCGGTCGCTGATAGGTTCACCACCAGTGTGTCACCGGGCGTGAGATAGGAGTTGAAAGCTCCTGTCGCATAACTCTGCCACGGGCCGACCGTCGAGGATCCGAGATTGTCCAGACCGAACGAGGTGAAGATATGCCAGGTCTTCAGAAAGACGGTGAGCCGGAAGCGACCGGTTGCCAGACCGATTTCTTCAAGCGCGGTGTCGGAGATCCGTACACCCGGCCATCCATTGATCAGATAAAGCTGGCGTTCGAGCGTGGCCAGTCGCGATGGACGCTCGGCGAGGACCGGGCCGAGCATCGGCCTAATCCCGAATTGTTCGGCGCCGTCGCCCTTGAGCTCGGTCTCTACGATGGAGCCTTCGATCACCCGGATCTGGACGTGTCCGTTCTGAATGTCCTGCGGCGGGATGATGGCCCGGGTCAGATGGAAACCGGCAGAGCGGTAGAGATCGCTGATGGCGACGGCGATCGCCGCTAGGTCCGCTTGGGAGACCTGTCTTCCGAGGTAGGATTGATAGGTCCCCGTGATGCTCTCGTGCGGAAGAGCATCGGCCCCGCTGATGCTTACGCCGCGGAGCACAAATTGCGGACGGGTGTCGGCGCGGTTGTCGGGACGCCCTACAGCCGGTAGTTTGACAGACGCTCCTCCACGGGAATTTCGGTCGGTCTGCGTGTCAAAATATTTTTCGGTCTGGCGCGGATCGAAGCCGGGCTGACTCGCCTGCTGCGCGAGCGCTTGCGGAATTCCCGCAATCGTCGGCAGCAACAGGCCCATTGCGGTCGCTAAATACCTCCATTTACGGATCCATAAGTGGGGCGCTCCGTAGTTCAACGGAGTGTCGCTGCAGGAATCGTAAGGAGACGTTAGCCTCATGATTTTTCATAGTTTTTTATGGTCAATGAATGGTTAAGGCGGCGGGTGATCTTACCGGGACTGCGGCTAATCCTATCTTGAGAGATATCCGATAACCCTCAGAGCCGGGCTACTCCGGACTGAGGATCATCATGCTTGGCAGAGATGGACTGCGGCGCGCTTTATCGGCGGCGCTGATACTGGGAAGCGCTTCTCACGCGTTCGCAGCGGAGGGCGACGCATGGTCGGTCAGCAAGGCGTCGGGAGACGTCTGGATCGCGACGGACGGTGCGCAGCAAGTCTCGCTGAAGCAGGAAGAGACCTTGAAGTCCGGCGATACCATTCGCACCGGACGTAACGGTCGCGTGCTCCTGGTCCGCGGTGAGGAAGCGATTTTGATCTCGCCCAACTCGGTGGTCGGCCTGCCAGCTGAGAAGAAGGACGGGCTCTCGACCACCATCATCCAACAAGCGGGTTCGATCCTGCTCGAGGTCGAAAAGCGCAACGTCAAACATTTCGAGGTCGAGACGCCTTATCTCGCGGCAGTGGTCAAGGGAACACAGTTCAGCGTTACCGTGAACGCGGGCAGCACCAAGGTCGGCGTGCTCCGCGGCCAGGTCGAAGTCTCCGACTTCAAGACGGGCCAGATTGCCCAGGTGTTGCCGGGCCAGGTGGCGACCGCCTTTGAGCACGGCAAGTCCGGTCTCAGCCTGAGCGGGGCTGGTACTTTCAATGCAATCGAGCAGGGTAACCCGCGTGCACCCACGATCGATCGGATCCCGGTGCCGAAATCGGGCTTATCGGCTCCCCGCAACGCCGCCAACGGTCACGCATTTCATGCCCTCGGTCAGTTCGAGAAGGGCATGAAAGGCATTAAGGCGGCCAGCGCGGGCTTGAAATCCCAGCAGGCGGCCCGCGGGTCCCATCTCCGGGCCGGCGTGATCCGCATCTCGGGCTCGCTTGGCGAGGTGAAGCTGAACGTCCACAAAGCGACGCACGGCCTCGCACGCGGTGCAACGGCGCCGGGCGCAATGAGAGGTCCGTCACAATCCCGCGCCGAGACGGTCTGGAGCGATGGCGCGACGAGCACGACGCCAACCAATAGCGCCATTCAGACCGCAACGACGACAAGTAGCGCCACAACGGGCACGAACTCATCAGGTGCGAGCACCGCCGCGACCATGGCCGGCGCGTCTAGCGAGAATGCGCATGGGGCAAACCGCAGCTCGGTCGCGGGCAATGGCAATTCCGGTGGTAACGGAAATTCCGGCAACGGGACTGCAAGCAACGGAAGCGGCAACGAAGGCGGTAGCGGCAGCGGCAATGGGGGCGACGGCCACGGCGGCACGTCGGGACACGGCAGACACTGAGGCCCTTCCCTAGCGGGAGAGAGGCGCATCCGCAGAACGTGGGTGTGCGGGAGGATCGGGTGAAACGCTTTCGACCACATATTCTGGTTGCGACTGCGCTGGCGATCGTGCTGTCCACGGGATGGCACGGTTCCCTTCGTAATGCGCTCATCGATCTGCGGTTCGCCTGGCAATCCCGTGAGGCCAGTGGTGACGTCGTCGTCGTCGCCATAGACACGCCCTCGATCGACCAGATCGGTGTATGGCCCTGGCCCCGCCGTTTGCATGGCGAATTGCTGCAACAACTCGAAAGCGCCGGCGTCCAGGACGTCGCCTTCGACGTCGACTTCAGCACGCCCTCCGATCCCGCTACCGACGAGGCCTTGGTCAAGTCGCTGCGGAATGCCGGCGGCGCGACTATTCTGCCGTCCTTCAAGCAACCAGGGCCGAATGGCGGCGCAGCTCACATCAATCGCCCACTGAAGTCATTCGGCAACCAGTCGTGGCCCGCCGTCGTCAACGTCGCGGTCGAACCCGACGGCCTCGTTCGGCGTTACCCATTCGGGGAGAAGCTCGGCGATACCTTTTTGCCCTCGATGGCCGTTGTGCTGGCGGGACAGAATGGCAGCCGAACCTCGCCTTTCCTGATCGACTTCAGTATTCGCTCAGCTTCCATTCCGCAGGTATCTTACATCGACGTGTTGCGAGGCGACGCCGCGACTCTGGCGAAGCTGAAGGACAAGAAGGTCATCATCGGAGCCACGGCGCTCGAGCTCGGTGACCGATTCAGCGTGCCCAATGGCCGTATCGTATCCGGGCCGATGCTCCAGGCGCTCGCCGCGGAATCAATTCTTCAGCACCGGACGCTGCGTCGGACCTCCGACGTGGGCATGGTGCTTGGCCTGTGTGCCATCTGCTTGCTGATGTTCTTTTGCTGGCGCCGGATCGCTTCAGGCTTTCGCGTCGCGATGCTGGTGGCGATGGGTGCCGCACTGGAGCTCGCGGCCGCTTTGGTGCAGGTCAAATGGCCCCTCGTCATAGACACATCGCTGTTCCACATCGCTATCGTCGCCTATCTGATGGCGATTGCGCTCGACGAGATCGATTTCCGCAGCCTCCTGGGACGCATTGCCGAGAGCCGCTTTCACCGCATCGCGATGTCGCTTGGCGACGGCCTGGTCTGCACCGATGAGGATCACCGCATCACGGTGTGGAATCCGGGCGCCAGCGCGATCTTTGGCTACATGCCGGCCGAGATGATTGGACGTCGGTTCGAAACGTTGTGCGCGGTGGCAATCGACGGCAGCGCGAGGCCTGCTGCGATGCGCGACGCCGCGCGCCAGGCACTTCTGGTTCCGGGAGGCGCTGTCGTCGTCGAGTTCGAAGGCCGGCGCAAGAACGGCGAGACCTTTCCCGTCGAGGCGAGCTTCTCGGGTTGGCAGGGAACGGATGGCTTCCAATATGGTGCGATTCTGCGCGACATCTCCGTACGCAAGCGCGAGGCGGAACGTGTTAGGTATCTCGCCGAACATGATGCGCTGACGGGTCTTGCTAATCGCAATACGCTGCATGCCGGACTCGCCAGTCTGATCGCCACGGCCGAGCGGCGGTCTTCGGATGTCGCGCTGCTGGTATTCGGGCTCGACGGCTTCCAGCAGATCAACGACATGCTTGGACACTCGGCGGGCGACCTCGTGCTGCGCGCCGTCGCCGCACGCCTGAAGTCCGAGGTAGGAATGGAGGCGATCGTCGCTCGACTGAGCGGCGACGAGTTCGCGATCGCGCTCGATTGCGCAGCGCCTGGCGAGCCGATTGCCGAGTTTGCCGAGCGCATCGCACGTGCATTCGAAGCACCGCTCGCAACGGGCGCGCGCCAGCATCGTATCAGGATCAGCATTGGTGTTGCGGTCTATCCGGAAGGAGGCCAGGGTGCGGACGATCTCCTTAGCAATGGCCATCTGGCCCTTTCCAGGGCGAAAGCGACCCGGCGCGGCGGCCATGTGATTTTCGAAAGCAGCATCAGACAGGAATTGGAGAACAGGCTGACGCTGGAGAATGAGCTTGCGCTTGCCGCCGATCGCGGCGAGTTCGAGCTGTTCTATCAGCCGCAGGTTCGCCTCGTTGACGGCGGTCTGGTCGGGGCCGAAGCCCTGATCCGCTGGAAGCATCCCACGCGAGGCTACGTCTCGCCCGGAGAGTTCATGCCGGTGGTCAACACTTCGGCACTCTCGGAGCGCATCGCGAGCTGGGTGATGGAGACCGCCTGCCGGCAGGCGCGGACGTGGGAACTGTCCGGTCAAACCGTGCGCGTGGCGATCAACCTGTCGCCGTCGCAGCTTCATTCCGGTGATCTCGCGCATGCCGTCGCGATACTGCTCGATGCGACCGGGCTCACGCCGTCGCTGCTCGAGCTCGAGGTCACGGAGGACATCCTGCTGCACGACGAAGGTCGCGTGCTCGATATGTTCAAGCGGATCCAGGAGCTCGGCGTCCGCGTCCTGTTCGATGATTTCGGCACCGGCTATGCGAGCTTGAGTTATCTGAAGAAATTCCCACTCGATGGACTCAAGATCGACCGTTCGTTCGTGCTCGACTTGCTCGCGGATTCCGATGACGCTGCGATCGTCGGCTCGACCATCGCTCTCGGCAAGCAGCTTGGACTCACCGTCGTGGCCGAGGGCATCGAGAACCGGGCCACGGCTGACTTCCTGATTAGTATGGGATGCGAGGAAGGGCAGGGCTATTTCTTCGGCCGTCCGATGCCTGCCGAGGCGTTTGAACGGCAATTCCTCGCGGCTGAATGCGAAGCTGTCAGCGCTGCCTGAACGGACTCGTTCGGTTCTAGCGCCGGCGCGCGACCGCTATCCCAAAGAGGAAGGCGACGAACAGACTCGCCAAAGGCGCTTCGCGGGTGATCGCCGCGACCGTCGCGAGCGGTTTGCCGGGCTTTCGAGCTTCATCGATGGCAGACGTGAGGCGGTCGACAGCTGCGCGGAGACCGCCCGCGACCTCACCTATCGTGTGAGAGACGTCGGTCGCGGCGTCGATGGCGCGCTCGGCCATGCCGGGCTGAGTCGGGGACTGCGGAATTTCCGTGCTCAAGTTTGTAAACTCCGCTTCTGATGCGGTGAATGAGGCCGACACCCTTGGCTATCCTCTGGCTATCCTCGCGAGCGTTCGTTTTGAACAGCATGTCGGACGACCTTTGGCTATCCGCGACAGGCGTGGCAGTAAACGGCGGGCGCCGGGCCTTGGATTGGCAATTCGGGCTATCGGATTTTGTTCCCGGATGCTCCTCGAGTGGCGCACTTTCGTCGAATTACCCGTGAAACGACGGGTGCGAATCTCTGTTAGGCTAGCGCAAGCTTGCTGACCTCGGGAGACTGCCGTGACAGATCGGACCAGGCCGGATCGAGGCCGGCGGATCGCCCTGCTCGGCGCGCCCATCGACATGGGGGCCTCGCAGCGCGGCACCCTGATGGGTCCCGCCGCGCTGCGCACCGCTGGTCTTGCGACGCTGCTCGATAGCCTGGACTTCGAGGTCGTGGACTACGGCGATCTCTCCGTTGCTGAAGTCAGGGATCTCCACGACAGTCCGCCGGACAAGGCCAATCACTACCGGGAAATCCAGCGCTGGACGCGCGCGCTGAGTCGTCGCAGCTATGAGATCGCCGGGACCGGCGCGATTCCGATCTTCCTTGGCGGCGATCATACGCTGTCAATGGGCTCGGTCAACGCCATGGCGCGCCATTGGCAGGAGCGTAGTCGCAAGCTCTTCGTGCTCTGGCTGGATGCGCATGCCGACTATAATACCCCGGAGACGACGATCACCGCGAACATGCACGGCATGTCGGCGGCGTTCCTATGCGGCGAGCCCGGCCTCGACGGCCTCCTGGGTGATGATCCCCGTGTGTCGATCGATCCCGACGGGCTCGATCTGTTCGGCATACGCTCGATCGACAAGCTCGAAAAGGAGTTGATGCGCGCCCGCCGGATCAGGGTTGCCGACATGCGCCAGATCGACGAGTTCGGCGTCGCCGTGCTGATCCGGCGCGTCATCGAGCGTGTCAGGGCGAGCGACGGGGTGCTGCATGTCAGCTTCGACGTTGATTTCCTCGACCCCTCTGTTGCGCCGGGCGTCGGCACGACAGTGCCGGGCGGAGCGACGTATCGCGAGGCGCACCTAATCATGGAGCTCTTGCACGATTCCGGGCTGGTGGGATCGGTCGACATCGTCGAGCTCAATCCGTTCCTGGACGAACGCGGCCGGACCGCGCGCACCGCGGTCGAACTGATCGGCAGCCTGTTCGGCCAGCAAATCACCGACCGCCCAACACCGAGCAACGCGATCGCACCGGGCGAGTGAGATTGTCGCGCGGCGACGTTTGTGCATTGCAAGGAAAGGAACTGCTCTCGCAGCCGGCAGATTTGGGTCAGCCCTGATCGAAATTGCCTGCTTTTGAAATAGCTGCCAATTGCAAATGCTGCCGTTGGAATGTTTCATGCGGGCTCAGCGCCAGCCGAGGATCCGCAATGAGCAGCACGATCAATCCCGACGATGATCCTGTGACGACCACGCGCCGCCGCTTTCTGAAAGGCGGCACTGTTGCGGTCGGAGGCGCCGTTCTCGGCGCGGGCGCTTCTGCTGCTGCAGAGACGGACAACCTTCCGCCCAACACTCCAGAATGGATGAAGATGCCGGGCGAGCCGATGGGAAGCCAGCCCTATGGCGCGCCCTCGCCGTTCGAGAAGGGCGTCGTCAAGAACATCTCGAAGACGCTGAAGCAGTACATTTCCGCCTCCGGCCGGACGCCGTTGCAGGAGCTCGATGGGATCATCACGCCGAACGGACTGTTCTACGAGCGGCACCATGGTGGCGTTCCGAGCATCGACCCGGCGCAGCACCGGTTGATGTTGCATGGCCTCGTCGATCGGCCCCTGATCTTCACCATGGACGATCTGCGGCGCTTTCCGTCGGAGTCGCGCATCCACTTTCTCGAATGCTCGGGCAATCCCGGTTACAGCAAACCTTATGGCAAGACCGCATCGGACCTCGTGGGTCTGGTGAGTTGTGCGGAGTGGACGGGCGTGAGCCTGAAGCTGGTGCTGCAGGAAGCGGGGCTGAAGCCGGAGGCCAAATGGGTCATAGCCGAAGGCGCGGACGCTGCGGCATTGACGCGCAGCATTCCCATCGAGAAGTGCCTCGAAGACGCCATGCTGGTCTACAGCCAGAACGGCGAACGGCTCCGCCCGCAGCAGGGCTATCCGCTGCGGCTGTTCCTACCGGGCTTCGAGGGAAATATGAGCGTGAAATGGCTGCGGCGCCTGCACGTGACTGCAGAGCCGGTCTATTCGCGCGAGGAGACCTCGAAATATACCGATCTTCTGCCGGACGGCACGGCGCGCGAGTTTTCCTTCTACATGGAAGCGAAGTCGATCATCACGCGTCCCTCGGGCGGCCAACATTTGGACGCGCCCGGCTTTCACGAGATCTCGGGAATCGCATGGAGTGGACACGGCAAGATCGCGCGCGTCGAGGTGTCCGTCGATGACGGCAAGAGCTGGCAGGAGGCGCGATTGCAGGACCCGGTACTCACGCGTGCCTTGACACGCTTCCGCCTGCCATGGCGATGGGACGGCAAGCCGGCAGTGATCCAGAGCCGCGCCATCGACGAGACCGGCTATGTGCAGCCGACGCTGACCGAGCTGCTCGCGGTGCGCGGCGAGAACTTTTTCTACCACAACAATGCGATCTGGCCCTGGCGCGTCGCGACTGACGGCGAGGTGACCAATGCGCTTGCGTAAGACTTGCGGCATCGCATTCGCGATTCTTCTGTGTGCCTGCGCCAGCGACGCACAGGCGCAAAGCCCCTACGGCATCGGACGGCCGGCAACACCAGCGGAGATCGCGGGCTGGAATATCGACATCGGACGCGGCGGCGGCAATCTGCCGCCGGGTCGTGGTTCGGTGGCGGACGGTCGCGACGTGTACGCCCAGCAATGTGCCTCGTGCCACGGCGAGAAAGGCGAGGGCGGCCTCGGCGACAGGCTCGCGGGCGGGCAAGGCACGATCGGCACAGCCAGGCCGATCCGCACTGTCGGCAGTTTCTGGCCCTATGCGACGACGCTGTTCGACTACATCCGTCGCGCTATGCCGCAGAACGCACCGCAGTCGCTGAGCGATGACGATGTTTATGCGGTGTCCGCTTACGTCCTGAGCCTGAACGGGCTGGTCGGAGAGAATGCAATCCTCGATGCAAAATCGCTTGCGGCCATCAAAATGCCGAACCGCGACAGTTTCGTCGGCGATGCGCGGCCCGATGTGAAGAGGTAAGTGCGTGGCTATAGAGTTCCCGCGCCTTGGCTCGAAATTTGCTTGAGAAGACCATGGAACTCGTCGGGCGCCTTTGAATTAGCCCGGGTGAGGAAAAGGTGCGGATGTTTCGATGGTAACTGATCGCTTCGCGTACTCTATCTCTACGGCGCTTCGTCATCCCGGCGTGATTGCGCTGATCGTGGCGGGTTTGACCATTGTCGCGATGTTGATCGTCGACCATGGACCATGGAACCGGGCCAAGACCCAGCCTGCGCACGTTGCGATGTACCACACCACGGGCGAGGCTGCGCGTGCTGCGGGCGCTGACGTGCTTCCCACCGAACCAAAATCGCCGATCGAGCCTTCGCGGCCTGGGCCGAAAACGTCCCCGACGGTCAATCCCGTAACGCCGTAGTCATCAGCCCTTTTGGCCGTCGGCCCTTGTAACGTCAGCCCTTTGTAACGTCAGCCCTTGCGCCCGTAATTGAGAAGCCCGCTGCTGGTCTTCGGCGGATGCGCGCGCAATGCCTCTTCGTTCGGCTCGGTTCCCCAGCCGGGCCTGTCCGGAATGACCAGATGACCGTTCTGAATCTCGGGCTCGTGGGTGAAGAGTTCGCGGTCCCAGGCAAGACGGTCGATGTCGATCTCCATGATACGCAGGTTCGGCACCGCAGCGCAGAAATGCGCGTTCATCATCGAACAAAGGTGGCCGTAAAAATTATGCGGCGCGACGTTGACCTCGAAAGCTTCCGCGGCGGCCGCAATCTTCATTGATTGCCAAACGCCGTTCCAGGGCGTGTCGATGATCGCGACATCCATGGCTTGCTCATGGAAATAGGGCAGGAACTCGCGCAGGCCGAGCAGCGTCTCGCAGGACGAGATCGGATGCGGGCTTTGCCTGCGGATGTAACCGAGTGCTTCCGGATTGAAACTGTCGATCTCGACCCAGAACATGTCGAGGTCCGCGATGGTCCGCAGGATCTTCAGATAGCCTTCGGTCTTGGCGTTGAAGTTGCAGTCGAGCAGGATGTCGACATCGGGACCGGCGCCGTCGCGGATGGCTTCCAGATGCGTGCGCAGGTCGCGCAGGATCTTGCGATCGACATTGATCTCGGGTGCAAAGGGCGAGCCGAAGCCCGGACGCCAGCCGGTCGGCTTGCCGTCGTCATAGGAGAAGATGTTGGTCTTGAGCGCGGTGAACTTCTTCTCGGCGACCTCGCGCCCGATCGCCTTGACACCGTTGAGATCTTCGATCGGCGGCTTGTACCAGGACGGATGATTGATCCGCCAGGTCGCGCAGTGCGACCAGTAGACCCGAACGCGGTCGCGGATCTTTCCGCCGAGCAGCTCGTAGCAGGGCACGCCCAGCAGCTTCGCCTTGGCATCGAGCAGCGCATTCTCGATCGCGCCGAGTGCCTGCGCCACCACGCCGCCGGCAGCCGGACGCGTGGCCGCGAACAGCTCGGCATGGATGCGCTCATGCTGGAACACGTTCTGCCCGATCACGCGGGCGGACAGGCGCTGGATCGCAGCGCCGACGCCGGGGGAGCCAAATCCCTCGTCGAACTCGCTCCAGCCGATGATGCCGTCGTCCGTCGTCAGCTTGACGAAATGGTAGTTTCTCCAGCCGGCATCGCAGGCGAGGATTTCAAGGCTTCTTGCTTTTGATGATTTTGTCATGTCGCTCCCCGTTGCCCGGCAGGGCTTTGTTTTCTTATCAGGCTTGTTTTTTTATGGCCGGAGTCGCGGAGCCCGGCCTCAGTGCCAATTGTTAGGCCAAGGACGGCCCGGCGTGAAGACTGGACAGGTGTAGCCGGGAGCACTTCCGACGCCTCAGCCGATCACGGACGAGCCCAGCAGGGCGAGCACGGCGAGCGCCATCAGCGCGGTGCCGAACCATCCCAGCGCAACCAGCCATCGGCGCGCCTTGAAGCGGCCCATGATTGCGCCGCTCGAGACGATCACCATCATCATCGCCATGATGGGAACGGCGACGATGCCGTTGAGCACTGCGCTCCACACCAGCATGTGGAGCGCGCTGATGCCGGTGAAGCCGAGGCCGAAGCCGATCAGGGTTGCGGTGGCGATGATGGTGTAGAAGCCGACCGCCTCGTCCGGCTTGGCCTCCAGCGTGGCGCGCCAGCCGAAAATCTCGGCAACGCCGTAAGCCGCCGACCCCGCCAGCACCGGGATCGCCAATAGGCCGGTGCCGATGATGCCAAGCGCGAACAGCGCAAAGGTGAAATCGCCGGCGAGCGGCCGCAGCGCCTCAGCGGCTTCGGTGGCCGAGTTGATGTTGGTGACGCCGTTCGCGTGCAGGACCGATGCCGTGGTCAGGATGATGAAGAAGGCGATGCCGTTGGAGAGCAGCATGCCGGAGACGGTATCCATCTTGATGCGGTCGATCTCGGGGTTGCCGCCGTGCTTAAGCTCCCGCAGCGGCTTGTCATGCCTGCCGTGGTTCATCTCCTCGACCTCCTGGGAGGCCTGCCAGAAGAACAGGTATGGGCTGATGGTGGTGCCGAGCACGGCGACGACCATCAGGAAATAATCGGCGCTGACATTCGCCTTCGGCCATAGCGCGGCAAGCAGCGCGGTGCTCCACGGGATCTTCACGGTGAAGGCGGTCGCGACATAGGCGAACAGCGCCAGGGTGAGGAATTTCAGCACCGGCGAATAACGCCGGTAGGGCAAAAAGACCTCGAGCAGGGTCGAGCCGGCCGCGAAGATCAGGGCGTGCTCGTGATTGAGCCCGCCGATGACCAGCGACAGCGCCTCCGCCATCGCCGCGATGTCGGCGGCGATGTTGAAGGTGTTGGCGGCAACCAGCATGAACACCAGCGCCAGCACCGCCCAGCGCGGCGCGACCTGCATGACATTGGCGGCGAGCCCCTTGCCGGTGACCCGCCCGATCCGAGCGCTGACGAGTTGAATGGCGATCATGAACGGCGTGGTCAGGAACACCGTCCACAGCAGCCCATAGCCGAATTGGGCGCCGGCCTGCGAGTAGGTGGCGATGCCGGAGGGATCGTCGTCGGCCGCGCCGGTGATCAGGCCCGGTCCCAGCCTTTGCAGCAGCGTCGGCGCGGATTTGGCGGAGGAAACGGCGCTGCCGCGCTGGGAGGGATGTCTCATGGGCGGCGGGGCCGATTCATGGAAGGTCCGAAAGGCCTACCATCAATGCGGCCGGGGAACAAAAAGTTCCGGCACTCCCGACGGGTCCGGCGTTTCTGATTATGCCAAGTACGTTTGCTCCGTCGGGTAAAACAGGTGTAGAACTATATCGTCCAAAAATTGCGCGAGCCCGCCCCGGTGTCGGTCGGCGGGCTTGATCGCACCGGCGGCGAAGCCGGTTGGCCGCTTTATTTGATGCTGACGAACATGCCCCAGGCCGCAGCGAGCGCCGCGCCGGAAAAGACGATCAGGGGATTATCGCAGAACGCGCTGCCATAGCTGCACATGTTCGTGCCGACCTGGCCAAGCTCGTGATGGCTCGCGGAGTAGAACAGTCCCGACAGCACCAATAATGCGGCGGCGGCGTAGTACATCGGCGATCTCTCCTTCGGGGGCTCCGCTATCCTTTTGCAACGCCATTGCCGGCGGTGGATGCCTCAGCATGGCGCAGACAGATTTCATTCCGCCGAATCCGATATGCGGCATTTGACTAAAGTTGGATCGGTTGGGCAAAGCAAACGCCTAACGACGCCGCCCAACGAGGCAGTCCTTATCGTGGGTTTATGGCGCGCATCTGGATTGGCCCACAGGAGGAGGGTCTGGTCATGCGTCCACTTCGGCCGCTGTCGAAACTCACTACGGCTGCAGAAGACAGAGAAGACGTTGTCGGTCGTGCTCACGCTGGCGTTGGTTGCAGCGCATCATCTCAAGCTCGGCTTGGGCCGTGGTTATGTCCAGATGTTGTCTCTTCATTTCGACGACACGCGCCTCTTGCGCTGCAAGCTGCCGCTCTCCTTCGACAACCTCGCGTTCGATCTGCCTCAACTGATCAAAGAGCGCGTCTTTGTACATAGAGCTTGCAACGGATCACCGTTCGCAGCGTTCCTTTCGGGACGGATCATCACTGGCAAGCAAAGCACGGCTGCGGGACGCCTTTCAGCCCGGCAAAACACGCCTGAAACATTGCTGAAACCAGATAGTCCTGAACGCGGCGGCCGCTGGCTCCGCCGGGGCGGCCATGCAGCGATGCAGACGATGCCCTGTCGCATGATCCAAGTGATCGAACCTCGATCGCGCGCTCAGCTGCGGCCGGTTCGTCCCCGGCGGATGAATGCAAGAGTGAGGAGGGCCAAAAAGACGACGCCTTGAATGATCAATTGGCCCACCACTGGATAATTGCGATACTGCGGTTGCGCCTTCATGTCATTCAAATACAGGAGGCTCAGGGGCAAGCCGAGCACAAGGTTGGCGACGAAAAGCCAGAGGTCTGCGGGCGCCTCATGCATGCGCACGCCGACGCCGCCCAGGATTGCTTTCTCCTTGGGGTAAACTCCGTGGCCGTCTTGTCCTCCGGGAAAGCATATCCTGCCGGGATCCGCGCCAAGAAACAGACCGCGCTTGGCCAGGAACGCGGTCATCGGTATCGCGATCAGAAAGGCGAACCCGAACGAGTACAGGCTGTGCAGAACGAAGGGCGAGATCTGATCGGCAGCGAAGTTCGCAACGAGGCTGGGCGGCAAGGGGACCGCGAACAGTGCGAAGAACTCGGTGAGCTGCTTGTACCAGCTGGGAAGGGAGGCGAGCGCCGGCAGCAGGATGGTGGTGAAGGCTGCGGTAAACTGCGGTGACTTCCAGCGTTCAATCGCGGCATCCAGGCGATCCAGCAGCGCCGATCGTGCCGTGTCGGATATCCCGTCACCGAGCAGAATTTCCTGTCGCAACCGCCGCAGCCGCCTCTGGAAATGGCTTTTCATGAGGATGATCAGGAGGGGGCGAGCGAATATCAGCGGTGCAGCCGGGGCTTCGCCGCGCCATAACCAGATCCAGACATAGTGAAGTTGCCGCAGGAAGAACGGCCGGTGCCGCCAATGTCCCGGAAAGCAGTTTCGGATCGCTATGACGAGGTTGACCGGAATGATGAGAAAAATCCCGACCACGAAGAAAAATTCAAACTTCAACGCCGCCCAGAGGAAGATCAGCATTGGCATGATGCTGACGAGGGGCAGGTCGAGGGTTCGCCGTTCGACGCCGCGATACAATCCGATCAACTGATCGGTGGCTTCAGCGAATGCATTTTCGGCGTCAGACATGGGAATCCGCCGTGTGATCTGCTGCAGGCGAACCGCTCGCCTAGCCTAGCGCGGCGCGGGAGTTGTCATTGTGAAACATCTCACACGGGCAGCGCCAAATTGCACGAGGGAAGCTCCGGATAAGCCGAAGTCCCGGCCTTGCGCGCGCAGTTGCTTTTCGACCCGCATGCCGACGCAGCGATCGAATGAAACGGCTGGGCATGGCGGCCTCCCGACGAAACACGCCTGAAACATTGCTGAAACCAGATAGCCCTGAACGCCGTGGCCGCTGGCTCCGACCAAAGGGTCTAACAGGAGACAGTCATGATCAAGGTCGGTTCGAAGGAAGAAGTTGCGTTTTTGCTCGCGTTGTTCGGCACCCACACCCAGCCCGTCAGAAAGCCGAAGTCGAAATCCGCGCGCGAGCAGGGCTAAACCGGTGCGAGGTTTGGACAAGTGCCAGAGCCTGCTCCGTTCGCTGATCTCCCGGGGAGATCCGGATGCCATCCGGCTCGCCGAAAGCGCGATCGACGACACGCTGCGAGTCACTCCGGACCGGCGGTCCTTTGGGCTGCGCCCACTATCCGGCGAGCGCCAATCAAATCGCGGGCATTGCCGAAAGTTCCTGAATCTCGAACAGATGACCCTGGAAGAGACCCCCGAACGCGAGCGTCAAATCGCCGAGCGAAAAAGGCCCCAGCTCTGGGGCAATGGGGATTTGCGAGCCGGGGCCTACAGTTGCCCTTGGGGCAGGGCGTCGGGAGAACTCGGCAAGCGGCCCGACGTTCCCAGGTATTCCAATTTGCGCCTGGCTTGTCCGACGGACTGCCCCTGAGCCGGCCTTGTTTCTTCTCTCGTCAGAGTGGCAAGCCTGTCCAATTGATTGGCCAGGCCGGCGAGGGTCCTTGCGATGTTCTTCAAACAGAATTGTTCGTTCTACGGAAAGGCCGGATGATCGAGCACCGGCCTTGTATTCATTTGCGAGCTTTTGACATAGGGCGGCGTCCAACATGTTGTTTCCCGGGGCTTCACGGCATGAAGCCAAGCAACAGCCCGCCAGTGAGGATAGTTCCTAACGCAGGCCGTATCGCGTCCCTGATACTTAAGGAAAGAGTGCGCCTCCCAAGATTCGAATCCGACTCGCAGAAGATGCGTCCAACGCTCGTTGAGCCAAGTCCAGGGGCCGAATGGCCGCAATGGATCGCTGACGCGCTTGCACACAAACCTGAGAGCCAGACTCTGGACTCGCCAGGCAAAAACGATCGCATCAGAATCAACGAGCGGCGCAACCTTCTGATATTGAGCCGCGTTTCGAAAACCTGATGTTTCAATCAGACCCGCGGGATGCCGCGGGCCTATTTGTTTCGACGCCGTCTGAGGTGTTCCTCCGCTACAGCCCCAGCCGGCCCGAACCACGCGGTCAGCGCCTCCGCAAGTCCGTGCCGGCTCGCATCACCCACCCAGGCCACGTGCCCATCGGGACGCACCAGCACCGCTTGCGGCGCGGCGACCTGTCCGATGGCAGGAAGCTGCCACGCGCCGTCGTAGCTGGCGTCGATGATGTCGACGCGCCCCGCCCATGGTGCGATGTCGATGCTGCGCGCCTCGCCAAAATCGATCAGCACGGGCCGGGCGCGATGCAAAAGCGTGAACAATCTTTGCGGGCGGCCTTCGACCACAAGGTCGAGATCGGGCATGCGGCGCCCGAGCAGCGTGTGTCCTTCGCCGAGATCGTAATGAATATCGAGCCCGGACATCATCGCGCCAACGCGCCGGCGCGGCTCGTCCATGGCGAGCAGTTCGGACATGACTTCGCGTGCGGCAATGAGGCCGTTGTCGGCGCGGCGGAGCAGGGCGATTTGCGCCATGGTGTTGCGCAGCACGCGCGCGGCAACGGGATGGCGCTCGGCGTGATAGGTATCGAGGAGGCTCTCCGGCGAAATGCCCTTGACCACCTGCGCCAGCTTCCAGCCGAGATTGACCGCGTCCTGCACGCCGGTGTTGAGACCTTGCCCGCCGACGGAGTGATGGATATGCGCGGCATCGCCGGCGAGCAGCACGCGATCCTTGCGGTACGACGCCGCCTGCCGTGCCGCATCAGTGAAGCGGGAGATCCACGCGGGGCTGTGCAGCCCGAAGTTCGTGCCGTACACAGCAATGAGAGCTTCGCTGAGATCGCGCAAGCCGGGCTCGCCGGTGTGCTCGAGTGTCTCTTCCGTCACCACGACCAGCACGCGGCCACTCTCCGATTTGCTGAGGCCGTGAAAGCCGAGGGCGTCGTGGCGCAGGCCCCAGGCCGGCTCTTCGCTCAGTTCGACCTCGGCCATGAGGTTGCTGAGCGTTGGATCTGTGCCGACGAAGTCGATTCCGGCGGCCTTGCGCACCAGGCTGCGGCCGCCGTCGCAGCCGACGAGATAGTTTGCTCGCAGCGAGCGGCCGTCCGACAGCGTAACGTCGACGCCGCTCTCGTCCTGAGTGAAGCCCGTCACCTCGCGCTCCCGATAGATCGGCACCGCGAGCTCGCTGGCCCAGCCGGCCAGGATACGCTCGATGTGACTCTGCCGCAGCGCGAGCCCGTAAGCGTGCCGGGTGGGGAGGTCGCTGATGTCGAGCCGGGTCCAGGCGAAGCCTGCGAGCTGGGTGATCTGTCCTTCAGCGAGGAAGTGGCTGGCTACGCCGCGTTGATCGAGGATCTCGATGGTGCGCGCGTGCAATCCGCCGGCGCGCGTGCCGACGAGCTCCTGGGCCGCGCGCCGCTCGACGATGGCGACATCGATATCCGCGAGCGCAAGCTCGGCCGCGAGCATCAGCCCGGTCGGGCCGCCCCCGGCGATCAGCACCGCATGGTGTGCCGGGCCGTTCGTGCCGGCTGGCTCAGTCCGGCTGCGGGACCGGGATGTCGGAGGCAATATGGTCATGTGCGACCCCCCAGGTTCGTTGCTTGGGCGGCGGGTTCTAAGGGATCACCGGGGACTTGAAGCAAGCCCCTTGCACACCACATATCAAGCTGGGAGGAGAGACGCATTCTTCCGTGCCGGGCCGCGTTTGACACGTCGGGCAAAACACTGGCTAAATGGCATCATCGAAACGAGTTTGCTTCAGCCCGCGCGGAACATTCCGCAGCGGGTTTTTTGTTCGCCGGTTGAGGTCGGACGTCGTTCCGCCGCATCGCGCGAACTCGCAGCTGGTCGTCTTTCGATATATCGCCGGGCTCGTCGGGAAGGTCGATGTTGTCGCCATCGGCGTGCACGAGATCGCGATCCCCGCTGTTGGTCTTGTTGGCGTCCTCGACAATCGCGGCTTGCTTGGCGCCCCGATCATCGCTGCGCGGCTCTGGCCGGGGTAACTCGCGCGACGTTTGTTGTGTCATTTTTTGTATCGTGGCCGATCCTCCTGCGGAGGCTAACGCGAGGACGGCCTATTCGTTGGCCGCGCTCGTTTTTCATGCCCGCACGTGACCGGGCGTTGGGATTGAATTTGACTTGCCGGGCAAAGGTCCCCGGCTTCGTCTTCAAAGACGCGCTGGCGGGATTTGCGGCGATCACTGCCAACCTCGTGGCCTCCTTCTATTTGGCCAAGCGCGGTTTTGAGAATGTTGGCAAGGATCGTCAAACGGTGAAGATGCCCGACAAGGAAATCCGGTTGATCGTCGCCGAGACATTGGCCGAACGGCACCGGCTCCAGCAGGAGAGCATCGATGCCATCGTGTTGAAGGCGACGGCATCGGTGCTGGCGTCCTTTGGGATCGAAGAGGACGACCGGAAGGAACTCAGAGCGGATTTCCAGCACTTGCGCCGGTGGCGGAAGAGCGTGGAACAGGCGCAGAGCTACGCATTCAAGGCGGTGATCACGGTGATTGCCGCCGGTCTGATGGGGGCCGTCTGGCTCGGCGTCAAGGTCGTATTGGGCAAATAGACCTACACGGCGGTGAGGCCGGCCTCGCTGGCGCTCTGGATCAGCCAGTCGCATTGGGCATGCGATGTATTGGGCATTCGATGTACAGAATTCGTACGGTCAAAGCGGGTGAAGATGAGATTGCCGAGACTCTCGGCGACCTGTACCGGCTGACATTCCTCGATGGCGCAGCCCTGCCGCGGTTCGAGCTGGGTTCATGGTGGCTCGCCTATCATGATGATCAGGCGATCGCTTTCGCCGGCGTTGTGCCGTCGACTCACGCGCGAAAGAGCGGGTACTTCTCCAGGGTCGGCGTTCTGCCCAGGCATTGGGGGCGGGGGCTCCAGCTCAGGCTGATGCGAGCCATCGAGGCCAGAGGGTGGCGCATCGGATTGAACAACATCGTCTCGGATACGACGGACAATCTGGTGTCTGCCAATAATTTTATTCAGGCGGGCTATCGGCTTTACGAACCCAAGGTGCCGTGGGCCTGGTCGCATACGCTGTACCGGCGAAAGCGGCTGCGCTGAGCGATGGAGCAGGGTTTCCCGTGATGCGGAACGTGACTCGCGTAGGGTAGGCTGGTTCGCGCGAGGCGCAGCTTCGGCGCGCCCAGACGTTTAGCGGCCCGGCAGCCTGACGGCTGCCGGGCCGTTTCGCGTTTCGAGGCGAGGTGAGTGAATCACTTGCGAAGTCCGCGGCGTCGGGCTTTAAGTTCGTTCTTGCAGGAAATTCGGCGGCCACAAGCCGATGTAAAGGGAGCACTATCGATGACCACCAAGCCTCAGTTGCCGGAACGTTCGCCGCGGACGACGGGAGCGCCAACTGCACTTGATGGTCTGCTGGTCGTCGACTTTACGCGCGTTGTGGCGGGGCCGGCTTGCACGCAGACGCTTGCCGACTTCGGCGCTCGCGTCATCAAGATCGAGAATCCGGACGGCGGCGACGACACACGCGCCTATGAACACGCTGAGATCGGCGGCGAGAGCGCAGCCTATCTCAGCCTGAACCGCAACAAGCAGGGCATTGCGCTCGATCTGAGCGTGCCGGAGGCTCGCGACGTGGTGCGGGATCTGATCCGCAAGGCGGATGTGGTCGTGGAAAATTTTTCGAGCGGAGTCATGAAGAAGTTCGACCTCGACTACGAAGCGGTCGCGCCGCTCAATCTGCGGCTGGTCTATTGCTCGATCTCGGCCTATGGGCGCACCGGACCGTTCGCTTCGCGTCCCGGTTTCGATCCCATCACCCAGGCTGAAAGCGGGTTCATGTCACTCAACGGATTTGCCGATGGCCCGGCGGTTCGTACCGGCCCACCCATCGTGGACATGGCGACAGGGATGTCTGCCTGCAATGCCATCCTGCTGGCCCTGCTTGCGCGGGATCGGCTCGGTCGCGGCCAGCATGTCGAGGTCGCCCTGTTCGACATCGCGATGGCGATGACCGGCTTCTATGGAATGGCCTATCTGATCAATGGACAAAATCCAGGTCGGTTCGGCAATTCGCCAAGCGGCTCTCCTACTGTCGGCGTTTATGAAGCATCCGACGGGCCGCTCTACATGGCCTGCGCCAATGACCGGCTCTATCGCCGCCTGGTGGTCGAGGTGTTGAAGCGGCCTGATCTCATCACCGATCCGCGGTTCGCCACGCGAAAAGCGCGGTCCGAGAATAAGGAGCTGTTGCGCGCGGCCATCGCGGAGGTCTTTGCAAGCGACAGCCTCGAGAACTGGATGGCGAAGATGAAGCTGGCCAATATCCCGGTCGGCTATCTCCGCACCGTCGAGGAGGGGTTCAATGCACCCGAAGCCCGTGAGCGCCATCGCTTGAGTCGGATCCCGCATCGCACGGCGGAATGGGTGCCCAACGTTGAGCCGCCGATTACCATGAGCTTCACCGCGGCGGTTGACCCCGTGGCTGCGCCGCTGCTGGGTGAGCACACAGAGGAAGTTTTGCGTGAGACGCTTGGTTATGACCAGGGTCGGATCATGGAGCTCATCCGGAAAGGCGCCTTGGGGCCGGCGAAACCCGGAGCGTCGACCTGAGCGAAGTGGCTGGTCCGCTCGCATGCAGCAGTTGTGCGCGCCGTCGATTTGCATCGGCTTGATTTAGTGAGGTTCCGGCCGCATAACTATCTGAAAGCGAGGGACAGGAATGGCGCCTGGTCAAGAGCCGAGCATGGGTCAGTCCATCGGGCCGGAAGCCGGCGAAAGCGCCTATGCGACGATGGTCGCAAGGGCGCGATCGCTCTTGCCGCAGCTGCGGGAGCGGGCGGCCCGGACCGAAGAGCTGAGGCATCTTCCGCCGGAGACCGAGCGGGATCTCCACGACGCCGGTCTGTTCCGGATGCTTCAGCCAAGGCGCATTGGCGGCGCCGAGCTCGACTATGTTGCCTTGATCGACTGCGCCGATTTGCTGGGACAGGCTGACGCGTCCGTGGCCTGGAACTTCGCCAACCTGGCGAGCCACCATTGGATGCTCGGCATGTTCGATGCGAAGGCGCAGGATCTGGTTTGGGGAAGGGATGCCGACGCGCTGATTGCATCATCGTTCATCTTTCCTGCCGGCCGTGCCGCGCGGGTCAAGGGCGGATACCGGCTGCACGGAAGCTGGCCGTTCTCTTCCGGCGTCGCCTCCTGCGAATGGAACATGCTTGCAAGCGTCGTCTATTCCGACGACGAGGCAGACGGCATCGAGTATCGGATCTTTCTGCTGCCGAGGAGCGATTATAAAGTCCTCGACACCTGGAACGTCACGGGGCTGCGGGGTACCGGTTCTTGCGACGTGGAGGTCAGGGAAGCCTTTGTGGCGGACCACATGACGGTCGCCGTCGGCGAGCTCGCTGGCGGTCCGACGCCGGGCAGCAACGTTAATCCCAATCCGCTGTACGCCTTGCCCGTGTTCTCGCTGTTTCCCTACGTCCTGTCGGGAGTAGCTCTCGGAAATGCGCAGGCATGCCTGGACGACTACACTGAGGTCGCCCGTCATCGCATTTCGACCTATAACCGTGCCAAGCTGAGTGACTTTCAGAGTACGCAGATCAAGATCGCGGAGGCGTCCGCCAAGATCGATGCTGCGCGTCTGGTCATGCGCTCGGCCTGTATCGAGGCCATGGAGGCCGCGCGGCGGGGCCGTATTCCCGACACCGCGACCAAGACCAGATATCGGCGCGACGGCGCTTTCTCGGTCAATCTGTGTACCGATGCAGTGTCGATGCTGTTTGCGGCAAGCGGAGCGCGCGGTTTGTTCACGACGGGGGTGTTGCAGAGGCAATTCCGCGACGCCCATGCGATCAATTCGCATCTCGCATTCAATTTCGACGCCGCCGGAACCAATTATGGACGTGTGGCGCTTGGCCTGCCGTCCGAAAATCTCACGCTGTGAGGCCGGCCGATGAATGATCTGCCGAAGCAGCCGGCCGCCCCTGATTCGGCCAATGAACTTGCGAGCGATAGCTCGCCGATCGATCCCCGCGATTTTCGCAACGCGCTCGGCTCATACGCCACCGGCGTCACTATCATCACGGCCGCGGCGCCTGATGGGAAGCCCTACGGTCTGACGTGCAATTCGTTCGCTTCGGTGTCGCTGAATCCTCCACTGGTTCTGTGGAGTCTGGTGGTCTATTCCTCGAGCCTGACCGTGTTCCAGAACGCCAGCCATTTCACGGTCAACGTGCTCGGAGCGTCGCAACAGGCGCTGGCCAACAAATTCGCCAAATCGTCCGACGACAAATTTGCAGGCGTTGACTGGACCCCCGGGCTCGGCAGCGCTCCGGTGCTTGCCGAGAGCGTCGCCAGTTTTCAGTGTCGTTCTGTCAACCGCTACTATGGCGGCGATCACGTGATTTTTCTCGGTGCTGTCGAGGCCTATACTTACAATACAAAAGAGCCACTGCTGTTCGCGCGTGGGACGTTTGGCAGGTTCTTGGCTGATGATGGGCGCAAACCGTAACGCGTTTCAGGTCGTACACGGCTGCTCAACGCTCTGCGGCTGAGAGCTTGTAAATCTCCAGTGCGTCGGCATCCGCGCCGCGGGCGGCCTTTGCCAGCCTGAAGATTTGGCCGGCGAGTGAGGCCATTGGCACAGGCGTCGATGTCGCCTGGGCGACGTCCGCGACGGTATCGAGGTCCTTGAGCATGGTTGCGATGTGGCCAAGCGGCGGCGAGTGAACGCCCTGGACCATCCTTGGCACGAAAAGCTGAAGCGGAATCGAATCGGCAAAGCCGCCGGCGAGCGCTTCGGGCAGTCGATTGGCGTCAATTCCGGCATTGGTCGCAAGACGCGTTGCCTCGGCAAGGACGGCCATCGCGCATCCGACGATCACCTGATTGCAGAGCTTTGTGGTTTGACCGGCTCCGGTGGGACCCATGTGGGTGAATCTGCGCGCCATGGCGAGGACGTAAGGCCGCACCCTTTCGATGTCCGCCGCGTCTCCGCCGGCCATGATGGCAAGCGTCCCTTCCTCGGCACCCTTGGTGCCGCCCGACACCGGCGCATCGATCCAGCCTGCGCCGTTCGTGTCTTTCAGTCGCGAAGCGAGATCGCGCGCGGCATCGGGATGGATCGATGAGAAGTCCACGACCAGTTTGCCTGCACCGGGAGCCGCTGAAAGGCCTTCGGCGCCGAAAAGCACCTCTTCTACGGCAGCGGCATCTGTCACACACATGAAGACGGTGTCCGAGTTGGCGAGTACGTCGCGCGGCGTCATCGCGCGCTTTGCGCCGGCTTCGACGAGTGGTGTGACCTTGCCGAGCGAGCGGTTCCAGACGGTGACCCGATGGCCGGCCGCGAGCAGGCGGCGGGTCATCGGCGTCCCCATCAGTCCAAGGCCAAGATAGCCCAATCTCTCGACGCCTTGCGGGTTTGTCTTGCTCGTGTCAGCCATAGGTTGCTTCCTCATGTCGTCGCGTAAACGCCGAGCGACCGCCATCGTACCATTACATCGCGCACTCCCCGGCGAAACCGGTCCGGCTGCATGGCTTGCTTGATTGTTTGAACCATGAAACATTTGGGCTGGTCGGGTTGGGTGGCGCCGGTCGGCGCTCGAGCAACGGAGTGGGCACGATGCGGACGGTTTCGAGGTGGATGCTGGCTGTAGGAGCGGCGGCGACCATGATTGCAGGCGCAACCCCGTCAGGGGCGCAGCAGACGATCCGCGTCGGTTGGACGATCCCCGCCGAAGAATCCAAATACTGGATGATGCGCAGGCCGGCCGAATTTCCCAATATCGGCAAGACCTACAACATCGAATGGACTCAGTTCCAGGGCACCGCGCCGATGACGCAGGCGTTGGCAGCCGGAGCGCTTGATTGCGCAACGCAGGCGCCGCTGTCGCTCTCCAATGGTGTGGTCGGCGGCAATCTCAAGGCCTACATCGTGGCACAGCACGTGTTCGAGAAGCCCGGCGGATTCTCGGTCTATTGGGCGGTGATGGACGATTCCCCCATCAAGACGATCGCCGACCTTAAGGGCAAGACGGTCGGGATATCCGTGATCGGCGGCGGGACGCAAGGGCCGTTCAATTTGCTCCTGAAGCAAAATGGTGTGGATCCGTCCAAGGATATCAAGCTCGTCGAGGTCGGCTTTGCCGTCTCCGAAGACGCCCTGCGCCAGGGGCGCGTCGATGCGGTCAACATGAATCAGCCGTTTGCCGCGCGCGCGGAGGCGAAGGGTGGCACCCGTAAGCTGTTCTCGCTGTCGCAGGTCATGCCGAATATCGTGCACATCCTGGAAGCCTGCCGTGCCGATTTCGTCGACAAGAATCCCGAGGCGGTCAAGGCTTATGTCCGCGACATCACCTCGGGCATGAAAAAGGCACTGGCGAACCGCGAAGAGACTTTGAAGGTGGTGTCGGAGGTGTTGAAGGCGCCGGTCCCGGTGCTCGAGACATATCTGCTCAAGGACAATGATTTCGGCCGCGACCCGGGTGCGGCGCCGAATTTCCCTGCGATCCAGAAGATGCTGGACATCTACGCGGAGACGGGAATGCTGCCGAAGCTGGATGTCGCGCAGTTCAAGCATCCGACGATCGTCGCGCCGCTACAATAGGCGGTTGGCCGTTTGTCGTATCAACCTAGTCGTAATGTCCCGCCATATGCGGGACATTGCGTGAAGATGATGCAAATATGAAGAAGTTGCGATCGCGGATAACGACTGACGGCCTTGACCGGGCCCCGCATCGCGCGTTCATGCGCGCCATGGGCCTCGATGACGCGGCGATTGCCAAGCCGATGGTCGGCGTCGTCAGCATGAAGGGCGAACAGACGCCCTGCAACATGACTCACGACTTCCAGGTGGATGCAGCCAAGGCAGGGATCGAGGAGGCCGGCGGCACGCCGCGGGAGTTTTCGACGGTTTCGGTGTCCGACGGCATCAGCATGAATCACGAGGGAATGAAGTTTTCCCTGTTTTCGCGCGAGCTGATCGCCGACTCCATCGAGGCAGTCGTTCATGGTCTCGCCTATGACGCGCTGATCGGCTATGGCGGGTGCGACAAGACGCTTCCCGGCGTGATGATGGGAATGGTCCGCTGCAACGTGCCGTCCATCTTCATCTACGGCGGCAGTTCGCTGCCTGGCCGCCTGGATGGACGAACTCTGACCGTGCTCGACTCCTATGAAGCCGTCGGCAGCTTCATGACGGGAGAGATCGATGGGGCCACGCTTGAACGGATCGAGCGCGCGTGTCTGCCGACGATCGGAGCCTGTGCCGGACAATTCACCGCGAACACCATGGGAATGGTGTCGGAAGCGATGGGCCTGACCATTCCCAACGTCTCGATGGTACCCGGTGTCTATACCGAGCGCGCGCAGATCTCCCGGCGCGCCGGACGGCTGGTGATGGAGATGCTGGAACATGGCGGGCCGCTGCCACGCGACATCGTGACGCGCAAAGCGCTGGAGAACGGCGCGGCAATCGTTGCCGCGACCGGCGGTTCGACCAATGCTGCGCTGCATCTGCCGGCGATTGCGAACGAAGCCGGCATCCCGTTCACGATCGATGACGTCGGGGAGATCTTCGCCCGGACGCCACTGATCGGAAACCTGCGACCCGGCGGCAAGTACACGGCGAAGGATGTCTACGACATCGGCGGCGCCGCCGTCATCATCCGCGAGCTCATTCAAAGCGGACACATCGATGGCGGCTGCCTGACGATCACGGGCCGCACACTCGCGGAAGAATATGGCGCGGCCAACGCACCCGATGGGGAGGTCGTCTACGCGGCCCGTGCACCGATCATGCCCGATGGTGGCGTGGCGGTGCTGAAGGGGAATCTCTGTCCCGATGGCGCGGTGATCAAGGTTGCAGGTCTGAAAAGCCAGTTCTTCGAGGGCGTGGCGCGGGTGTTCGAAGACGAGGAAGCTTGCGTCGCAGCGGTACGCGACCGCAGCTACAAGGCGGGCGAGGTGCTGGTGATCCGCAACGAAGGCCCGGTCGGCGGTCCCGGTATGCGCGAGATGCTCGGCGTCACTGCGCTGATCTACGGACAGGGCATGGGCGAGAAGGTGGCCTTGATCACCGATGGACGCTTCTCCGGCGCGACCCGCGGCATGTGCATCGGCTATGTGTCCCCGGAAGCTTTTGTTGGAGGCCCGTTGGCAGTTGTTCGCAACGGGGACAGGATCCGAATTGATGCGGCCGGCCGCCGTATGGATTTGCTGATCGGCGAGCAGGAACTTGCGGCGCGACAGCATGATTGGAAGCCACGGCCGCCACGTCATCGCGCAGGTGCGCTCGCGAAATATGCGCGACTTGTTGGCCAGGCGCCGGGTGGAGCGGTGACGCATGACGGCCCGGCCGAATGGCCCTGGTTCGAATGACGCGCCGCTCCTGTGCGAAAACGGCCGCCTATTTGGCAAGTTTCTTGCTAAGCTCGTATCGCTGATGGAGGACATTCAGCAGATCGGTTGCGCAGCATTCGCGCGCCAGTGAGGCGAGAGACGGGATGAAGGTAGTGCCTTCGAGATCGAGCGAATGGGTGAGACCGGTGACGCCACAAAAGCCGGCTTCTGCGATCATCGAGATCGACCACGTTTCACAGGTATTTCAGACCTCGTCGCGCAGGGATCATCTGGCTTTGTCGGACATCTGCTTGACGATCGAAGAGAGAGCATTTGTCTCCATTCTCGGTCCGTCCGGCTGCGGCAAGTCAACGTTGCTCTACATCGTCGGAGGCTTCGTCAGCCCGACCAGCGGCGCAGCCAAGATGAAGGGAAAGGCGATCACAGGGCCCGGCCCGGATCGTGGGCCGGTGTTTCAGGAGTTCGCGCTGTTTCCCTGGAAGACGGTGTTCGGCAATGTGATGTATGGCCCGCGCCAGCAAGGCGTGCGTACCGCTGAGGCCGAAGCACAGAGCCTGGCTCTGATCGAAATGGTCGGGCTCAAGGGCTACGAGAACTTCTATCCCAAGGAACTATCGGGTGGCATGAAGCAGCGCGTGGCACTGGCCCGGACGCTGGCGTACCACCCCGAAGTTCTATTGATGGACGAGCCGTTCGGCGCGCTTGACGCACACACCCGGACGCGCTTGCAAAACGATCTTTTGAACATCTGGGAGCGCGACCGCAAGACGGTGTTGTTCGTCACTCACTCAGTCGATGAAGCCGTCTTCCTGTCGGACAAGGTCGTGATGATGTCGAAGTCTCCTGGCCGTATCCGGCAGGTCATCGACATCGATCTGCCGCGGCCGCGTCGTCGGAGCGAGCTATTGCTTGACTCACGCTACCAGAAGTACATCGTCGACATCGAGCGGATGTTTGATGAAAGCGACGAAGCCGGATCACCCCCATGATGTCGCCGGCGGCCTTGGCCAGACGTGCTGCCCCCGTGTTCGCCTGCATCGGGCTGCTGGCGATATGGCAGATCGCGTCGCTCGCGCTGAAGAACGATAGCTTTCCGACCGCGATCGAGGCGATCCGTGCCATCCCCGACATCCTCGGCGACAAGGAGGCGCTGATCAACATTCTGGCGTCGCTCCGCCGTATGGCGATCGGGTTTGGTGTCGCGGTGTTGTTCTCCATCCCGCTGGGCCTGTTGATGGGCCGCAGCCGCGCCGTCGCGGCGTTCTTCAATCCGCTGCTGATGATCATTTATCCAGTGCCCAAGGCCGCCCTGATGCCGATCATCATGCTGTGGCTCGGCGTCGGCGACATCACGAAGACCCTGGTGATCTTCCTCGGTGTGAGCCTGCCGGTGATTTATCACAGTTTTGAGGGGGCCAAGGCCGTCGAAGAGAAGATGCTGTGGTCCGGCGCGGCGATGGGGCTCTCGCCCCTGCAGCGTTTGGTGCGGATCGTATTGCCGGCGGCGCTGCCGGAGATTCTGACCGGGTGCCGCACGGGGCTGGTACTGGCGCTGATCACAATGATCACCAGCGAGATGATCGCCCGCCAGTCCGGCGCCGGGAACATCCTGTTCAACGCGCTCGACATGGGTCAGTACGACACGGTCTTTGCGATGATCATCATCGTTGGGGCGATGGGAATTTGCCTCGATGCGGCCTTCGAGCGGATCCGCGCAAGGCTTGTGCGTTGGTCCGAGCCACAGTTCGACTTGCCGCTGAGCTTCTCATGACCTCGCGACTCCTCCCGACAAATCTCGCTCTTGGGCTCGTGCCAATCGTGCTGGTGATCGCGGTGTGGCAGGGCCTCGTGTCATCCGGCCTTGCGCCCGCAGCCTTGCTGCCGCCGCCAGGAGCGGTCTTCGGACGGCTGCTCCAGCAACTCGTGACGTGGACGTTTCAACAGGAGATCGCGGCGACTTTGTTCCGGCTGTTTGCCGGCTTCGCCATTGCGGTCGGGCTTGGCGTGGGCGTCGGCATCGCTGCTGCCGCCAATCCTGCGATCAATGCCATAGTCCGCCCGATCGTGCGGGTACTGGCGCCTTTGCCCAAGGTCGCGCTCTACCCGGCGCTGCTGCTGCTGCTCGGTTTCGGCCATGGATCGAAGATCACATTGGTGGCGGCGGACGCGCTCTTTCCCATTCTGCTGTCCACCTACTATGGTGCGTCGACTGTCGAGCAAAAGCTGATCTGGTCGGCCATGGCGGCGGGCACGCCGCGCTACGAGATCCTCTTCAAGGTGGTGCTACCCGCAGCGATGCCCTCGATATTGACGGGCTGTCGCATCGGCCTTGTCATTTCCTGCATCGTGGTGTTTCTGGCCGAGATGATCACGTCGACGGACGGGCTGGGCCATGTCCTCGTGACGGCGGCGCGAACATTTCAGGCAGTCGACATGTTCGTACCGTTGATTACGATCTCGCTGCTTGGTTTGATCCTGAACGGGCTGTTGGGAACCTTGCGATCGTACCTCTTGCGGGGCTTTCCCGAAGCGTGATCTGACCGAACAAAAAGCCACGATACCGGGAGTGAAACATGCTGGCTGATCGCATCGAGGCAAAATGGATCGACGCATTTTGCGAGATTTTCGAACGATGCGCGGTCAAGGCCGGCGATACCGCGGCGATCCTGTCGGAAACGCAATCGCGCGCATTGAACGTGCATCTGGCCGAGCTTGCTCTGCTGCGCATGGGCGCGCGGCCGTTTCATATAGTGCTGCCGACCCCGCGCAATCGGCACGTCGTCCCGGTTCGTTCGACAGGGGCGAGCGAGGCGATCCAGCGGCTGACACCGGTGGTCAGTGCACTTCAGCAGGCTGGATTCGTCGTGGATTGCACCATCGAAGGCTTGATGCATGCGGTCGAGACGCCGGAGATCCTGAAAGCGGGAGCGCGCATCCTGGTGATTTCCAACGAGCATCCCGAGGCGCTGGAGCGGATGGTGCCCGATCCCGCGCTGGAAAGGCGCGTTCGGGCGGCAGCCAAGATGCTTCGTGGGACCAAGCGGATGCGGGTTACCTCAAAGGCTGGCACTGCGCTCGACGTCGATATGGTGGGAGCTTCGACGGTCGGGGTGTGGGGCTGGACCGATAAGCCCGGCACGCTGGCGCATTGGCCGGGCGGGATCGTGGTCAGCTTTCCCAAGAGCGGGACGATCAACGGTACGCTGGTGATGGCGCCAGGTGATATCAATCTCACCTTCAAGCGTTACCTGACGTCGCCAGTGAAGATGACGCTGAAGGACGATTATGTCGTCGAGCTGGAAGGCGAGGGCGCGGATGCCGCGATGATGCGCGCCTATCTGGCGGCCTGGGGCGATCGCGAGGCCTACGCCGTGTCGCATGTCGGCTTCGGCATGAACCCCGGCGCGCGCTACG
Source organism: Bradyrhizobium sp. 142 (assembly GCF_023074015.1). Classification (NCBI taxonomy): domain Bacteria; kingdom Pseudomonadati; phylum Pseudomonadota; class Alphaproteobacteria; order Hyphomicrobiales; family Nitrobacteraceae; genus Bradyrhizobium; species Bradyrhizobium sp. 142. Next base: position 57,801 of record NZ_JADPKQ010000036.1, on the reverse strand, counting down.
AGGCGCTGTCGATGTATGACCAGCGCGATACCAATGGTACGGAGATTCGCGCCGTTTCCGGCAATTTCCTGTTCTCGACCGGCGCGAACGAATTCGCCGGCCGCTACACGGCGGGCCATTTCGACCTGCCGATGATGGGAACGACCATCGAGCTCGATGGCGTGGCGGTGGTGCGGGGAGGCGTGCTTCAGGACGTCTTCGGCTAACGATCAAGGATTGGCGGGCGGGCAAGGCCGAAGTGCCTGAGCAGTTCGACCATGGCCTTGAGCCGTCTCAGGCGGTAGGCGTCGACGTCAAGGCCGGAATAATCGAGAAAGCCCGCCCCCGTTCGCAGGCCGATCTTGCCTTCCTGCATGTTCCGTGAAATCACCTCCGGCGCGCGATAACGATCGCTGCCGAGGGCGCCTTCGAGATAGCGGCTGGCGTAGTAGAGAATGTCACCTCCGCCCCAATCGATGAACTCCAGCAGCCCGAGCACGGCGTAGCGGAAGCCAAAGCCGTAGCGGATCGCCTTATCGATCTCCTCTGCGCTCGCGACACCTTCCTCGACCATGCGGGCGGCTTCATTCATTGCAAGCGCCTGGATGCGTGGAACGATGAAACCGGGTGTCGCTGCGCAGACAACCGGGACCTTACCGATACTCTCCAGCAACACCTTCACCTCGTCGATGATGGCGGGATCGGTTGCTTTGCCGGGCGAAACCTCCACCAGCGGGATCAGATAGGCCGGATTGAGCCAGTGCACATTGAGGAAGCGGCGAGGGTTTTCGACCGCGCCGGACAGATCATCGACGAGGATTGTGGACGTCGTCGATGCGATGATCGTATCGGCACGGACCTGCCTCGATGCGGAGCCCAGCACCTCGCGTTTAAGCTCGACGACCTCAGGAACCCCCTCAAAGACCATTCCGGCGTCGGATAGCGTCGCCTCACTGCGGCTGGTCGATACCACCGAGACCCGCGCGACGAGCGGGGCGACGTCCGCTTCGGTCAGCAGCCCTAGGCTCGACAGGCTGGAAAATGTCTTCCTGATTTCGCTGAGTGCGTCCGCCTCCAGCCTGGCGAAGTCTTCTGCGGAACGGGCCTTGACGTCGATCATGGTGACGCTGTGCCCCGCATAGGCGAATGCGACGGCGATGCCGCGCCCCATGCGGCCGGCCCCGAGACAGGCGATATTGGCGCGGGTTGCCATCGGTCAAAATCCTTTGCGAAGCAGAGTCTGCAGTTCGGTCTTGCCGAGGTTGCCAATGCCCAGCGTTTCGAGTGTTCGTCCGCCTTGCGCAAAATCCTCACCGCAGATCGCGCCGCCGATTGCCAGGAATGCTCTCGCCAGTGGCGTCGCCACACCGGCCATCGCAGCGACGGAGACCAGCAGCGATAGCCCGAGCCGCAGGTCCTCCCGCATGTAGCGATACTCGGTCAGGACGATGCGTTCACGCCAGTCGCCGGAATCGGTCAGGCGGTGATGCGAGCCGCGGCCATACATCCAGATCTCGCCTTCCTTGGCATAGTGATGAGCAAGCGGGAAATGCGGCGCGCCGTATCCGAGCGCCTCACGCACCGCGATGCGCTCGGCATCGAGCGCGTCTGTGACCCGGCGGATTGCGGCTTGCGTTCCCTCCTTGTGAATATCCCACTTTTCGAAATGCTCGATCGGGCCTGCATTCATCACGATCAACGGCGGATGGATGATGGGTCCCGCGTTCATCAGCGCGCCGGAAAGTGCGTCGCCGCACGGTTCGATCACGCCTGGGAACGCTCGTCCGATCACCTCGATCGCGTGGGATGCCTGATCGAGCGGAAACACGCCGACCGGCAGCCGCTTGGCGCGGATAGTGATGGCGACCTCGAATGGCCCGTGCTTTCGGGTCAGCCACGGCAACGTACCCGTTTCCGCAAAGCGCGCCTTGGCGCGATTGCCGGCATCCCGCGCCGCTTGCGCGAAGATCATCGAGCCGAATGTCGCCGGTGGTAAAAACACGACCTGGCCGTCCCGCAGGTGCGGAGCAAGCAGGTGGGCAATGTCGGGCTGCGCGAAAGCAGGGGCAGGACACAGGATCAGTTCGGCGCCGCCGACGGCTTCGGCCATGTCGGTCGTGACGAGTGCGAGCTTGAGGTCGTGGCGGCCATTGTGGTCCTTCACCAGGATGCGAGAGCCGGCGGCCCGGTGTGCCGCGACTTGATCTGCGTCGCGGCGCCAGAGCCTGACCTCATGTCCCGATAGCGCAAAGTCGCCTGCGGCTGCGAAAGAGCCGTTCCCGCCGCCCAGAACCGCAATCTTCAAGATGGTTCTCCTTGCGCGCGTGATTGCGCATCAAGCTGCTTCAGCAAGAAATGCTGGACCTTGCCTAGCGCTGTGCGCGGCAGGTCGGCCACGAAGACGATATCGCGCGGAACTTTGTAGCGTGCGAGCTGCGCCTGAAGGTGGGTTCTTAGTTCGTCGGCTTCGAGCCGGCAGCCGGATCGCCTGATCACATAGGCGACCGGCACCTCATCCCAGCGCGGGTCCGGTCGGCCGATCACAGCGCATTCGCTGACATCAGGATGTTGCAGCAAGACGCGTTCGATCTCGGCTGGATAGATGTTCTCGCCGCCGGAGATGATCATGTTCTTCTTGCGGTCGCGGACCCAGAAATAGCCGTCGGCATCGCGCAGGCCGATGTCGCCGGTGCGATACCAGCCGTCCTGCAACGCATCGCGCGTGGCGTCCGCATTGCCCCAATATTCGAAAAATACGTTGGGGCCGCGCACCGCGATCTCGCCTGGCGTGCCCGCCGGCACTTCGGTGCCGCCCTGATCGATCACCTTAGCCTCGCAGCACAAGCCGGCAAGTCCGGTCGATCCCGCGCGAGAATGATCGCCGCCAAGCCGCGTGTAAATTGCAATGGGGCAGGTCTCGGTCGAACCGTAGACCTGAAGCACTGGAATGCCGCGTGCGACGAAGCGATCGATCAGATGCGGTGGCACGATGGTCGAGCCGGTCGCGACAGCCTTCAGTGACGATAGATCGGTGGTAGCCCAGTCGGGATGATCGCTCACGGCCTGGATGATGGCCGGGACCATCACCGTCAGTGTCGGCCGCTCGTGCGCGATGGCGGCAAGCGCAGCCTCTGGCGTGAAGCGCGCCTGGATCGTGACTGTGGCCCCAAGCTGAAGCGCCGGTGTGGTCTGGATGTTGAGGCCGCCGACATGGAAGAACGGCAGCACGGTCAGCACGTGGTCGTCGGACGTCATGTTGTGCATGTGCTGGCTCATGATCTCGTTCCAGAACAGCGCATCCTGACGCAGCACAGCGCCCTTCGGTCGTCCAGTCGTCCCTGAGGTGTAGACGATAAGCAGCGGGCAGGAGAGGTCGGTATGCGGGTTTCGTCCGCTACCGTCACCGCGAGCCAATAGACTTTCAAATATTGCGCCGCGAAGCGGGGTGAAGTCAAAGCCGATGACGGCTGTTCCCAGCGAGGTCCGCTCCAGCTCGGGAAGAAGCTCCGCAAGTGCTTGCTCGAGTACCAAAATCTTGGCGCCAGCGTCCGAGAGGATGAAGAGTTGCTCAGCGACGGCCAATCGCCAGTTCAGGGGCACGAGCATCGCGCCGAGCCGTGCGCATGCGTAGAGCAGAACCAGATAGTCCGGCCGATTCAGGCTCAGGATCGCGATACGGTCACCCCGGCTGACGCCAAAATCGTTCTTTAACGCCGAGGCGGTCTGCGCGATGCGCGCAGCGAACGCGGCATAGCTCAGCCGCTCTCCTTCGAAGGCAATGGCTGTTTTGTCTGGCGCGAACGCCGCGTTGCGATCGATCAGACTACAGAGGTCCACCGTCAATCGTCCGTTTCGCCGGCCTCGTACAGCGCCTCGCGCCCGATACGGTCGAGGCAGAGCTCGGCTGTCCAGGGCAGCATCAGCGAACCGCAGCGGCTGTCACGATAGATCCGCTCCAGCGGCAGTGACCGAAGCATGGCCTGGCCGCCGCAGGTGCGGATGGCGAGAGCCGCGAGTTCGTTGGCGCCTTCCATCACCGAATATTGCGCGGCATAGGCACGCAGCACTTGCTCTTTGCTTGGATTGGCGTGCGCCTCGGTGACTGCCTGGAACCAGATCGCCTTGATCTGCTCGAGCTTGATCTGCATCTGCGCAACTGCAATTTGTTTGGTCGGATACATCCTGCGCTTGACCGGCGGCGTGCCGGGCAGCTCGCCGCGCAGATAGCGCACGGTGAAGTCGTAAGCTGCCTGCGCGAGACCCATATAGGTCGGGGACAGCGTCAGAAACATGTGCGGCCAGCGCATCGCGGCCTGAAAGTAGACGCCGCGCGGCATCAACGCTGAATCGTGCGGCACAAACACGTCCTTGAACAGGAGCGTCCGTGAGACCGTGCCACGCATGCCGAGCGGATCCCAGTCGCCGACGACCGAGACGCCTTCAGACTTGGCGGCGATCGCCAAGTAAAGGGTGTTGCGGCGCGAGGCCTTCTTGCCTTCCTCAATCTCGGTGCAGAGCACGCCGTAATAGTCCGCGTGGCCGGAGAGCGATGCAAAGATCTTCTTGCCATTGACGATCCAGCCGCCCTCGACCGGCCTTGCTTGCGTGCCGAAAGCGACGCCGCCTGCCGCCGCCGCACCGCCCTCCGAGAATGGCTGCGAATAGATCGCGCCGTCCTCGACGATGCGCTTGTAGTGGACTGCACGTCGCCGCTCGTGTTCCGCGCGGGTCGTGGGATCCATGTCGAGATCGTCGGCGAGGGGGCCCGACCACAGGGTCGAACACACATGCATATTCCAGGTGAGCGCCGTTGCGCCGCAATAGCGGCCGATCTCGGCTGCTGCTAGGGCATAGGTCTGGTAGGTCGCGCCAAGACCTCCATGCTTCTTCGGGACAGCAATGCCGAGCAGGCCGACGCGGTGCAGGTCGCGATAATTCTCGGACGGAAAGATAGCTTCGCGGTCGTAGGCCGCAGCGCGAGCGGCAAACACGCTCTGGCCGATCTCGCGCGCCCGCGCGATAATGCCGGCTTGTTCGTCGCTCAAGCGGAACGCGACGGGATCGAAGATCGGCGCATCCAGCGCGACCTTATCCGTGGCGCCAATGGTCTTGCTGACTTGCAGGGTCATTGTGCGGTCACCTGTGTTTTGGCCACGACAGCTTCCAAGAACCGACTGAGAGCCGCGTCGAAAGCCTCAGGGCGCTCAAGATTGGCGAGATGGCCAACGCCGGCCAGCTCGACATAGTCGGCTGAAGGAATGTACGCCGCCGTCTTCGCCATCATCGGAGCGGGGGCGTTGTTATCCTTGGAACCGGACAGCAGCAGCGTCGGTACGGAAATATCCTTGAGAGAGCCGCGCTGGTCGAATCCGATCAAGGCCAGCATCATGGCGCGATAGCTTGCTTCCGGCACGCTCGCCATGCACTCGCGTGCGAGTTCCAATCCGTCCGGATCGGGATCGTCACCGACCAGCTCTTTCACCAGTGAGGGCGCGAGCGACTTCATGGTTTCCCCTCGGTCGAGCGGGCCGAGCCGCGCAGCGATGAACGATTTCTGCCAGTCGCCATCGGTCTTGCCGAAGGCTGGGCTCGTCTGCGCCAGGACGACTGCACGTGCCAGCTGGGGAAACTGGACGAGCCACTTCTGGACGATCATGCCGCCGATCGAATGACCGACCAGAACAGGCTTGGTTGCACCAAGCTGCTCGATGAATTGCTGGAGTGCATCCGCCAGGGCAGCGATACTGACGCTCGCAAGCGGCACCGATCCGCCATAGCCAGGCATGTCCCACGCGATCGCATGAAAACGGTCGTCGAACGTGGCAAGCTGATGCCGCCAGGCCCGCGCCGCGCCGCCGATTCCATGCAGGAAGATCAAAGGTATCGCGCCCGGATCGCCTGCGCTTTCGTAGGCGAAGCGACCGTCCTTTGTTATCATCGGCGCAGGTTGCGACACGTGATATCCTTTTGCTTGGTCTGAGGATGCTAACAGGCCTGCAGGGGATGGGAAGAGATAATTTTATGCTTAAAGCAATTTTTGGGCCGAGCCTCACCGCGCGCCATTTGCGACGTCAAGTTGGGCTTCATTGCAAAAACTTGAAGGTTAAAATATATCGGGAGGCGACCAATTGGTGTCAGGGAGTCAGCGCATGTCCGGATTGCCGCATTCGACGCACGCGCTGGTGACCGGTGGCGGCCGCGGCATAGGTCGCGCGATTGCGGCGGGTCTTGTCGGTGCCGGTGCCACGGTCACGGTGCTTGGCCGGAATGCAGCAACACTCGAAGAGGCGATCAGCGTAGGGGCGGCGCATTTCGCGGCTGTTGCCGACGTCTCGAACGAAGCTGCGTTGAAGGCGGCCATCGCCGAAGCACACGCACGACAACCCATCGATATCCTGATCGCCAACGCCGGCAGCGCTGAATCCGCGCCGTTCTCGAAGTCAGACAGTGCGCTTTTCGCGCGCATGATGGACGTCAATTTCATGGGCGTGGTCCACGCCGTCCGCGCGGTGCTACCTGGAATGAAGGATCGTCCCTACGGACGCATCGTCGCTATCGCATCGACGGCCGGACTGAAGGGCTATGCCTATGTGAGCGCGTACGCTGCTGCCAAGCACGCCGTCATCGGTCTGGTACGATCCCTTGCCCTCGAGATGGCCGGCAGCAACTTGACCGTGAATGCGGTGTGTCCGGGCTTCACGGACACCGATCTGGTTGCCGGCAGTATCGAGAATATCATGAAGAAGACCGGTCGTAGCCGCGAGCAGGCGGTTGCCGAGCTCGCGAAGCACAATCCGCAGAGGCGTCTGATCGCGCCTCAGGAGGTGGCAGACGCCGTGCTTTGGCTGTGCGGCGAGGGTGCTAGCGCGATCACAGGACAGGCGGTTGCCGTCGCGGGCGGCGAGATCTAGCGCGCACAGCACGCGCGCGGAACATGGAAGCTAAGGAGATCGCATGAGCAGACTAGCCAATCCCGTGACCGTGCCCCTCGCGGACTATTCGCCGGAGCACTTCCTGTTGGCCGTCGTGGATGGGGTTGCCACCGTGACGCTCAACCGTCCCGAGCGGAAGAATCCGTTGACGTTCGAGAGCTATCGAGAGCTGACCGATTTTTTCCGAGCCTGTGGGTTCGACGATGCGGTCAAGGTCATCGTCGTCACCGGCGCCGGCGGCAATTTCTCGTCCGGCGGCGACGTGTTCGAGATCATCGGTCCGCTCGTGAAAATGGACACCAAGGGGCTGACCGCCTTCACGCGAATGACGGGTGACCTCGTCAAGGCGATGCGGGCGTGTCCGCAGCCGATCGTGGCGGCGGTCGAGGGCATTTGTGCCGGGGCCGGTGCAATCGTCGCCATGGCCTCTGACATGCGCCTCGCCGCGAGCGGGGCCAAGGTTGCATTCCTGTTCAACAAGGTGGGTCTTGCCGGTTGCGATATGGGGGCCTGCGCGATCCTGCCGCGTATCATCGGACAGTCCCGCGCTTCTGAGCTGCTTTACACCGGCCGGTTCATGACCGCTGAGGAGGGCGAGCGCTGGGGTTTCTTCAGCCGCATCGTCACGCCGGAGCAGGTGCTGCCCCAGGCGCAATTGCTGGCCAAGCAGATCGCTGAAGGTCCGACCTTCGGCAACACCATGACCAAGCGCATGCTGGCGATGGAATGGGCGATGTCGGTGGAAGAGGCGATCGAAGCGGAGGCCATTGCTCAAGCGCTGTGCATGACGACGGCCGATTTTGGTCGCGCCTTCGAGGCCTTCGCCAACAAGGTCAAGCCGGTCTTCAGGGGCGACTAAATCGGGCGCTGCGATCTACCCCATCGAATGGGGGCTTGCGCGAAAGTATTTTAGGCTTAAAATAGTTTCGTGGCCGGTTGAATTGGCGAGGCTCCCATGAAAGTCGCGATCATCGGTGGCGGACCTGCGGGTCTGTACGCAGCGATCCTGCTCAAGAAGCAGCGCCCGGGCGCCGAAATCACGGTGTATGAGCGCAACCGCGCCGACGACACCTTCGGCTTCGGGGTGGTGTTTTCGGACGCCACGCTGGACAACTTCGAAAAACATGATCTTCCGAGCTATCGGCGCATCACCCAGGAATTCGCCTATTGGGACGACATCGCCGTGCATTTTCGCGGCACGGTGCATCGGGTCGGCGGCAACGGTTTCTGCGGCTGCTCAAGGCAGAAACTGCTCCTGATCCTTCAGGAGCGGGGGCGCGAGCTCGGCGTCAAATTGCTTTTCGAAGTGGATATCGAAGACGATGCCCGCTTCGTCGACGCCGATCTGATCCTGCTTGCCGACGGCATCAATAGCCGCTTCCGCGAAAAATATGTCGACCACTTCCAGCCGGAAGTCGACGTCCGCACCAACATGTTCGCCTGGATGGGCTCGACCAAGCCGCTCGATGCGTTCACCTTTATCTTCCAGGAGACGGAGTGGGGGCCTTTCATCGCCCACGCCTATCAATACGAAGCCGGGCGCTCGACCTGGATCTTCGAGACCGATCCGAAGACGTTCGAGCGGGCTGGATTGACCGGGCTGAACGAGATCCAATCCGCGGCGCGGATGTCCGATATCTTCGGCTGGTTCCTGGACGGGCACCAACTGCTGACCAACCGCTCGATGTGGCGCAATTTCCCGATGATCCGCAGCAAGCGCTGGGTCAAGGGCAACATGGTGCTGCTTGGCGACGCCAAGGCGAGCGCGCATTTCTCGATCGGCTCGGGCACCAAGCTTGCGATGGAAGACGCCATTGCGCTGGCCGAAGCGATGCAGAATGCGTCCAGTATCGAGGCTGCGTTGGAGGTCTACGAGCATGGCCGCCGTGAGGAAGTCGAGAAGACGCAGCACGCTGCCGATGTCTCGCTGGTCTGGTTCGAGCACGTCGATCGCTTCTGGGAGTTTGATCCCGTGCAGTTCGCGTTCGGCGTGATGACGCGGTCGAAGGCGATCACCTACGACAATCTGAAGCTACGCGCTCCGGATTTCGTTGCCGAAGTTGAGAAGTCGTTTGCCAAGCAGGTTCGCGAAGGCGGCTTTGATGTCGATACCAACAAGCCAATGGTACCGCTGTTTCAGCCATTCCGCTTGCGCGAGATGGAGATCGCCAATCGCGCGGTGGTATCGCCGATGTGCATGTATTCGGCAAAGGAAGGCGTGCCGACCGACTTTCATCTGGTGCATTATGGCTCGCGCGCCATCGGTGGCGCCGGCCTGATCTTCACCGAGATGACCTGCATCAGCCGCGACGCCCGGATCACGCCGGGCTGCGCAGGCCTTTGGAACGACGAGCAGGAGGCGTCTTGGCGGCGCATCGTGGATTTCGTCCACGCCAACTCGGCCACAAAGATCTGCCTGCAACTCGGGCACGCCGGCCGCAAGGGCGCGACCAAGCTGATGTGGGACGGCATGGACCGGCCGCTGGACGAGGGCGGCTGGGACGTGTTCTCGGCATCGCCGCTGCCCTATTTTCCCGACAGCCAGGTGCCGCGCGAGCTCGATCGCGCCGGCATGAACGCGGTGAGAGATGCATTCGTTGCGGCGGCCGAGCGCGGCGAGCGCTGCGGCTTCGATATGCTCGAATTGCACTGCGCCCACGGCTATCTGCTCGCAAGCTTCGTCTCGCCGCTGACGAATACCCGGACGGACGAATACGGCGGCTCGCTGGCGAACCGGTTGCGCTTTCCGCTTGAGGTCTTTGAGGCGTTGCGGGCGGTGTGGCCGTCGCACAAGCCGATGTCGGTACGTATTTCCGCAACCGACTGGGCTGATGGCGGCATCGACGGTGACGACGCCGTCGCCATCGCGCGCGCCTTTGCTGAAGCCGGTGTCGATCTCGTCGACGTCTCGACCGGGCAGACCGTGCGCGATGCGCAACCGATCTATGGGCGTATGTTCCAGACGCCGTTTTCCGACCAGGTCCGGAACGAGGCGCGCGTCGCCACCATGTGCGTCGGCAACATCACGACCGCGGACCAGGCCAATACGATTTTGGCCGCCGGCCGGGCGGATCTCGTTGCGCTGGGGCGGCCGCATCTGGTTGACCCCTTCTTCACCATGAAGGCGGCGGCCTGGTACGGGGCGGACGGGGTGTTCTGCCCGCCGCAATATCTGCCTGGAAAAGAGCAAATTTTCCGCAACAGCGAGCGCGACCGGCAGGATCTCGAAGAGCTGAGAATTAAGGCTAAGCCCAAGACCCGGGCCGAGCTCAAGGCGGAGGCGACAAAGCCGCTTGCGGCGGAGTGACCGCCCGTGCGACGTTAACCCCATTGCCTGCGTGTATTGTGTGGAGTTAGGGCGATGAAGGCGATTGTCGTCGGTGGCGGTATTGGTGGTCTCACCACGGCATTGATGCTGCGCTCGCGCGGCATTGGCTGCGAGATTTTCGAGCAGGCCGATACCATCCGCGAACTCGGCGTCGGCATCAACACGCTTCCGCACGCCATGCGCGAGCTCGCAGGCCTCGGCCTGTTGCAGAAGCTCGACGATGTCGCAATCCGGACCGATCAGCTCTATTACCTCAACCGCCACGGCCAGGAAGTCTGGCGGGAAGCCCGCGGCATCGACGCCGGCCACGACGTTCCGCAATTTTCGATTCATCGCGGCCGGCTTCAGCGCGTCATTCATCGCGCTGTCGAGGAGCGGCTCGGGCCAGAGGCGATTCACACCGGCTGCCGGCTTGGCGCCTTCACGCAGGACGAAGGCGGCGTGACGGCCTATTTCTTCGATCGTACGGGCGCGCACATTCACACCGCGCGCGGCGATATCTTGATCGGCGCTGACGGCATCCACTCGCGCGTCCGCGAGACGCTGTTCCCGAACGAGGGGCCGCCTTGCTGGAACGGGCTGATGTTGTGGCGCGGGGCGCGCGACTGGCCGCTGTTCCTGACCGGAAAATCAATGATCGTGGCCGGTGGGCTCAATGCCAAGGTGGTGATCTATCCGATTGCCGAGGGATCGAGCCCCGCGAGCCGCCTCACCAATTGGGCGGTACTGGTGAAAGTAGGCGAGGGCAATGCGCCGCCGCCGCGGAAAGAGGACTGGTCGCGGCCGGGCCGGCGCGAAGACCTGATGCCGCATGTCGCGCGCTTCTGCGTGCCTTACATCGACGTGAGGAGCCTGATCTCGGCGACGCCCGAATTCTACGAATATCCGACTTGCGACCGCGATCCCCTGCCTTATTGGTCGTCCGGCCGCGTCACGCTGCTTGGCGATGCCGCACATCCGATGTATCCGGTCGGCTCGAACGGCGCATCGCAAGCGATCCTCGATGCGCGCTGCCTCGCGGACGTGCTGGTGCGCGCCGAGCATCCGCGCCAGGCGTTACTGGAATACGAGAAGAAGCGCCTGCCGATGACTGCGGATATCGTCCGCTCCAATCGTCGCGGCGGCCCCGAGGGCGTCATCGACGCGGTCGAGCAACTTGCGCCTGACGGCTTCGACAATGTCGACAACGTGCTGAGCTATTCCCAGCGCGAGGCGATCGTGCGCGGTTATGCCACCAAGGCCGGCTTCGCCGCAGTGCCGGGCCTTGCGGCAGTGCGCGCTTAACGCCGGCGCTAGCCGGCGGGAGGCGGCGGCAGGAAGTGGATGTTGAACTCGGCGGCCATCGCCACCACGTCCTCCGGCTTCTGTTCCTTCATGTTGTGAAGGCCCCAGAACAGGTCGAAGAGCTTGCGGGTCGGCGAGACCCAGAACAGCACCTTGGCGGTCTGCTCCGACTTATTGAAGATGCCATGCGGCACGCCCATCCCGAGACGGATCAGGTCGCCGGCGGTCGCCTGTGACTCCGAATTGCCGAGCACAAAATCGAGCTTGCCCTCGAGCATATAGAGATATTCGTCCTGGTCGGGATGAATGTGCGGCGGCACGAATGTGCCCGGCGGCAATGTCGCGTGCCAGGAGAAGCTGTGCTCGGTATTGCTCTTTGGCACATAGGTTTGGCCGAGGATGTTCCAGGAAATGCCCTGGATGCCCTCATTGGCCCGCGTGATGCCGGTGATTTCGCTTTTCATTGATGTCCTCCCGTAGCTTGACGCGCGGCCTTAGTTCGCCGCCTTGCAGTCCTTGGCATAGCGGTCGCCGTAGTTCTCAAAGACCTTCTGGACGATCTCGGTCTGAAACCTTCCGTCCGGACGCTTGGCGACCTTGGTGAGGTAAAAGTCCTGAATCGGATAGCCGTTGGCGTTGAACTTGAAGGAGCCGCGCAGCGACGTGAAATCGGCCTTCTTCAACGCGGCTCCAACAGCGTCCTTGTTGGAGAGATCGCCCTTCACCGCCTTGACGGCGCTGTCGATCAGAAGCGCGGCATCGTACGCCTGGAAGGCGTAGGTGCCGGGCACGCCGTTATAGGCGGCCTCATAGGCGGCGACGAACTTCTTGTTCTGGGGGTTGTCGAGATTGGGCGCCCAGTTCGCGCCGCCGAACATGCCGACCGCGGCATCTTGCTGCGCCGGCAGGGTCGATTCATCGACGGTGAAAGCCGAGAGCACCGGAATGCTGTCCGCAAGGCCGGCCTGCCGGTACTGCTTGACGAGGTTGACGCCGAGACCACCCGGCATGAACGTGAAGAGCGCATCGGGCTTTTGCGACGAGATCTTGGAAAGCTCCGGCTGGAAATCCAGCGTGTTCAGCGGCATGTAGGATTCTTCGACGATCTCGCCCTTGTAGTCGAGTTTGAAGCCCGCGACCGAGTCCTTGCCGGCCTGATAGTTCGGCACCATCAGATACATCCGCTTGTAGCCCCGATCCTGCGCCACCTTGCCGAGGATCTCGTGGACCTGATCGTTCTGGTACGACGTCACATAAAAGAACGGGTTGCAGTCCTTGCCGGCAAAGGTTGACGGACCGGCATTGGGGCTGATCAGAAAGGTCTTCGATTCCGTGACGGGCCGGTGGATTGCCTGGAGAATATTGGAAAAGATCGGGCCGACGACGAAGTCGACCTTGTCGCGCTCCAGCAGACCCTTGACCTTGGTCACCGCAGCGTCCGGCTTGAGCTCGTCGTCGACCACGACGACCTCGACATCCCGGCCGCCCATCTTGCCGCCGAGATCCTTCACCGCGAGCGCAAAGCCGTCGCGGACCTGTTGGCCAAGCGCGGCGGCGGGTCCCGACAGGGTCACGATCACACCCAGCTTGATCTTCTCTTGCGCGAGGACAGGGGTCACCGCGGTGCCGAGCAGCAAAGCGGCCGTGGCCAAGGTCAATTGCGTCTTCATGATCTGTCCCCGTGACTGTCGGGCTTGCGTCCCAAGCCGTGTAATCTGATCCGAGCTTATGCCGATGATGGCTTCCGCAGCAAGCAAGGCCGCGCGCGCGCCATCGCGGGCAGCTTTCATGCAAGCTGCGGGCCAATTATTTGAAGCCTAAAAGAAATTGGCTGCGGTCGATTGTTGCAGCTTTGGACTTGCGGCGACCGCCAATTTATTTGAAGCTCAAAATGTTAGGGAATCCGTGCCGGCGCCAATGCCAGCCGCCAGTGACTGCACCCAGATGCTTGATTCCGAGACCAAGGCCGTTGAAACCCCGGAGGACCATGCCGAAGAGCTGCGGCTGTGGCTGCGCCTCCTGACCTGCACGACCCTGATCGAAGGCGAAGTCCGAGGCCGGTTGCGGCAGCGGTTCGACGTCACGTTGCCCCGTTTCGATTTGATGGCGCAACTCGACAAGGCGCCTGACGGCATGACCCTCTCCGATGTCTCCAAGCGCATGATGGTGTCCAACGGCAACGTCACCGGCCTTGTCGAGCGGCTTGTGGAATCCGGCCATCTCGATCGTCGCACGTCGGACACCGACCGTCGGGTTCAGGTGATCCGGCTCACCAAGCTTGGTCGGGCTGAGTTTCGCAGGATGGCTGCGGAACACGAGACCTGGATCGCGGATCTCTTCGCTGATCTGTCTCCGAAGGATGTGCGCGAGCTGATGCGGCTCTTAGCCAAGACCAAGGCGTCGGCGCAGAAATCGGCCGGTCGCCGCCGCTCCTAGGTCCACCGGCTCCGCCCACGATCCCCATTCGCCGCAGGAAAAAGCATGGGCTGCCCAAAATCCGCTATTGCACGAAATTGTTTTAAGCCTAAAATGTTTCTAAGTTAGTGCTGCCGGGTGCTTTCCATGCGCAAAGGAGCGTGCGATGGCCAACGCCGCCAAGGTTCAAGTCTCGGGCTCGCATGACGGCAACGCCGCGACCGCCCATGTCGATACGTTTGCGCGGCAACATCTGCCGCCGCGAGAGTTCTGGCCCGAATTCATCTTCACGCGGCCGGAGCTGCACTATCCGCAGCGATTGAACTGCGTCAGCTATTTCCTCGATCGCTGGGTCGAGCAGGGGTATGGCGATGCGCCCTGCGTCATCAGTCCCGCCGTCAGCTACAGCTATCGCGAGCTGCAAGCGCTCGTGAACCGCATCGCCAATGTGCTGGTCGGCAAGCTCGGTCTGGTGACCGGCGGCCGCGTGCTGCTGCGCTCGGCCAACAATCCGATGATGGTTGCCACCTATCTCGCGGTGATCAAGGCCGGCGGCATCGTCGTCGCCACCATGCCGCTGCTGCGCGCCAAGGAGCTGTCCTATCCGATCCAGAAGGCCGAGATCGGGCTCGCGCTCTGTGATGGCAAGCTTTCCGACGAGATGGAAAAGACCAAAGCGGTCGCGCCCGCTCTCAAACGGGTCGTGTATTGGGGCAACGGCGCGGCGGGCTCGCTCGAGGCGTTGATTGCCGACGCAAGTCCCGAGTTCACGGCGGTCGATACCGCCTCCGACGACATCTGCCTGATCGCCTTCACGTCGGGCACGACTGGCGATCCCAAGGGCACCATGCATTTTCATCGGGACATGCTGGCGGTGTGCGACGGTTATGCGCACAATATTCTGCGGGCCGAGCAGAAGGACCGCTTCGTTGGATCGGCGCCGCTTGCATTTACCTTCGGTTTCGGCGGCGTGCTGTTTCCGATGCATATCGGCGCCTCCTTCGTTGTGCTGGAGAAGACGACGCCCGACGATATCCTGACGGCGGTCGAGCAGTACAAGACCACCGTCTGCTTCACCGCGCCAACGGCGTATCGGGCCATGATCGGCAAGCTCGCAGGCCGCGACATTTCCTCGCTCCGCAAATGCGTCTCGGCGGGCGAGACGCTGCCCAAGCCGACCTTCGATGCCTGGCTCAAGGCGACCGGCATCAAGCTGATGGACGGCATCGGCGCGACCGAGATGCTGCACATCTTCATCAGCGCGACCGAAGATGAGATCCGCCCGGGGGCGACCGGCAAGCCCGTTCCGGGCTATGAGGCAAAGATCGTCGATGACGCCGGCAATGATGTGCCACCGGGCACGATGGGGCGTCTCGCGGTGCGCGGTCCGACCGGCTGCCGCTATCTTGCTGACGAACGCCAGCGCAAATACGTCCAGAACGGCTGGAACATCACCGGCGACACCTATCTGATGGATACCGACGGCTACTTCTGGTATCAGTCACGCTCCGACGACATGATCGTGTCGGCCGGGTACAATATCGCCGGCACAGATGTCGAGGCGGCACTGCTCACGCATCCGTCCGTCGTCGAGTGTGGAGTCGTCGGTGCGCCGGACGAGGCGCGCGGAATGATCGTGAAAGCCTACGTGATCCCCGCACCCGGCGTAACGCCGGATGCGCAGCTCGCGGCGGAATTGCAGGAGCATGTCAAGCGCGAGATCGCGCCTTACAAATATCCGCGCGCGATCGAGTTTGTGACGCAATTGCCGAAGACAGAGACCGGCAAGTTGAAGCGCTTTGCCCTGCGGCAACTGGCGCAAGCCGCAGCGACGTCATCGGGCGTCGCGCCAGAATGAGAAAAGGATAGAAAAGTGTCCGGGACGACGCCGAAGGGTCCGCAGCTTGCGGTGCTGCCGACCGCCGCCGAGAATGAAGCCCCTTCAACGGTGCAAGTGCTTCAGCCGTCCGGCTGGCCGATGCCGAAGGGCTATGCCAACGGCATGGCCGCGGATGGCCGCATTGTCGTGACCGGCGGGGTGATCGGCTGGGATGCCGAGGAGCGTCTGGCGGATGGCTTTGTCGGGCAGGTGGGGCAGACCCTGCGCAATATTGCGGCAATTCTCGCCGAGGCCGGCGCGCGACCCGAGCATCTCGTGCGCCTGACCTGGTACGTCGTCGACATGGACGAATACATGGCGAACCTGAAGGAGCTCGGAAAGATCTATCGGACGATCTTCGGCGCACACTATCCTGCGATGGCGCTGGTTCAGGTCGTCCGTCTCGTCGAGAAGGCAGCGCGCGTCGAAATCGAGGCCACCGCCGTCGTTCCGCGCTAAGCTGCGTTCGTCGCTCTACCCTTCGATCCTGACCGCCGATCAGCTTGCCTTGGCAAGCTCGTCCTCAGGCGAGTTCAGATAGACGCCCGACATGGTGTCGACCCAGCAAAGATGGTCGTGCACCTTTTTCACGCCAACTACGTTCTCAGCTGCAACGACCGCTGCCTGCCGGGCGCGCTCTTCGGTGATGACGCCACTGAGGTGAACGATGCCATCGCGAACGATGACGTTGAGGCCGAACGGGCACCAGTCGCTCTTCTCCATGGCGTCGATGATGCGGCTGCGAATGTGATCGTCGTCGGCCGTCGGATCCGGCACCTCGCGGGCGAGACCCGCCACCGCCTGCAATAGATTGGCGCGCGACACGATGCCGACGACCTTGTCGCCGCGGACCACCGGCAGCCGTTTCACATTGTTGCGTTCCATGAGATCGACGATCTCGGCGAGTGCGGTATCCTCGGTGATGGTCACGGGCGTGGCGGTCATCACTTCCGAGACCTTGCGACCATGCTCATGGACGAAGTCGCTCGCCGACTTGCCGGGACCGAGGATGAATCTCAGCCAACGCCCGCGTTTGCGTCCGGTGCCGATTTCGCTGCGGCGGATGAAGTCGCCTTCTGAAACGATGCCGACGAGCTTGCCCGCTTCGTCGACCACGGTGAGACCGCTGACATGCCGCTGCAGCATGATGTTCGCCGCCTCGACAATGCTGTCGTCGGAGCTAACCGAGATGACCGACCGGGTCATGATCTGGTGGGCGCGCATGGGGAACTCCGCAGGTGTGGACGGTTTCGATAGGCAAAATCTAGTGCAGGCGGCAGGGCGCGGTTTGACCCAGGTCAAGCGGGGAAGGCCGGTCGTGCCTTGTAATCGGCGTGCGAAATTGATGCAGCTCAAACGCGTACGAACCGCGTGGCCATATCCTGCTGCCGACGAAGACCAGAACCGCGCAGGAATATTGAGCCATGAGCGTCGTACCGATCGTTCCGCGGACCCAAGGGCCGGCGGCGCTGACGCCCTCCGTCCAGCGCATTGCCCCTTCTACGACAAGCACCAAAAGGCAGACCGACAATCCAGCCGCCAATCCCGAGGCTCCGCCGGAACCATATCCCCTCGACCGCGCGTTCCATGCGTTGCTGGCGCGCTTCACGGGCGGGATTTCGCCGGTGGCTCTGTCGCTTGCCTGGCTCGATTGGAGTGCGCATCTGGCCGCGGCGCCGCAGCGCCAGACGGAGATGGCACGCAACGTCCTTCGCGACACCGGCCGGTTGCTGGAAGCTGTCGCACACGCGACCTCTCCGGAGCAAAAGCCATGGTCGGTGATCCAGCCGCAGGGGCGGGATCGCCGCTTTAAGGACTCACAATGGGAGACCTCGCCGTTCAATCTACTTGCGCAGGCGTTTCTGCTCGGAGAGCGCTGGTGGCACGACGCGGCGGTCGGCGTGCGGGGTGTTTCGCGCGAGAATGAAGCCGTTGTCGAGTTCTCGGTGCGTCAGATGCTCGACATGCTGGCGCCGTCGAATTTCGCCGTGACCAATCCGGAGGTGCTGGGGAAGGCGTTCAGGAGCGGCGGAGAGAATTTTGTCTTCGGTTGGCAGAACTGGTGCAGCGACTTGCGCCTGCTCTCTGCCGCAAGGCCGGCCGGCGATGAGCAGTTCTCGTCGGCAAGACGGTTGCGGCTTCACCTGGCAAGGTCGTCTACCGTGACGAGCTGATCGAACTGATCCAGTACCAGCCGACGACCGCAAAAGTGCGGCCGGAGCCGATCCTGATCGTGCCGGCCTGGATCATGAAATACTACATCCTCGACCTGTCGCCCCAGAATTCGCTGGTCAGGTATCTTACCGGTCAGGGTTTTACTGTGTTCATGATCTCCTGGCGTAATCCGGATGCAAAGGACCGGAACGTCGCTTTCGATGACTATCGCAAGCTGGGCGTCATGGTCGCTCTGGATGCGATCGGCCGGATCATGCCCGGTCGGAAGACTCATGGGCTCGGCTATTGTCTGGGTGGCACCTTGCTGTCGATCGCCGCCGCCGCGATGGCGCGCGACGGCGACAACCGCCTCGGCACGATCACGCTCCTCGCCGCGCAGACCGACTTCACCGAGACCGGCGAGCTGACGCTTTTCATCAACGAGAGCCAGGTCTCCTTCCTCGAAGACGTCATGTGGGAGCGCGGCTATCTCGATACGACGCAGATGGCGGGCGCATTCCACTGCTGCGCTCGAACGATCTGATCTGGTCGCGGCTGTCGCACGACTATCTGATGGGGGAGTCGGCGCCGCCGAGCGACCTGATGGCCTGGAACGCCGACGCAACGCGGCTGCCCTATCGCATGCACTCCGAGTATCTACGCAAGCTGCAATGACCTGGCCGAGGGCCGCTATCGCGTCGAAGACAGGAGTATCTCCCTCTCCGACATCCACGCGCCGACTTTCGTGGTCGGCACGCTGGCCGATCACGTGGCGCCGTGGCGGTCGGTCTACAAGATCCACTATCAGGTCGACGCCGACGTGACGTTCCTGTTGACCAGCGGCGGCCACAATGCCGGTGTCGTCGCGCCGCCCGACGAGCCCGGACACAGCTATCAGGTGATGATCAAGGCCGCGGACGCGCCCTATGTCGGCCCGGACGAATGGCTGAAGCTGGCACCGCATGTTGAGGCGTCGTGGTGGCCGGAATGGACCGGATGGCTTGCGTCCCGTTCTGGCGAGTTCGGAGGTCCACCGCCGATCGGGTTTGCAGACGTTGACGGCCTGCCCGACGCGCCGGGAGACTACGTCCGTAGCTAGTCGTCTGGTTCCGAATTCGGGGCGAGGTCGGAGGAACGGAAGGGCTTGGCCTTGTCCAGTTTCCGGTAGGCCGTCGAGGCGGCTTGCAACAGCTTCTTTTCGCGCTTGCGGTCGAGGAAACGCATGCCGGCCTCGAGGCCGGCTCCGTTCAGTGATGCCGCCAGCGCTTGGCCTCGCGCGTCGTCGTTCAGCTGTCCGAGCGACCGTTGCGCCTTGCGCAGCTGCTTGAGGATGGACTTCTGCTTCGTCAGCGCTCCGTTGGTGAACAGGTCCTCCAGCGACTCGATCGAATAGGTCATTCGCTTGTTGAGAAGCCGCAGCTTGTGCCGTTTCTTGACGTTGAGCTGGCCGAGCTTCCGAGCCTTCTTCAGCAACGTCCTTTCCCATCCGGCCAGCTGCGTCGTTGCGTGGTCGGCGAGCGCGCAGCGGCGCAGCCGGATGGCCTCCTTGCTGCGCCTGGTCGACCAGGGTCCGCTCTCGATCCATGCCGAGGTCTGCTCGACCAGGCGGCGATATCGCGCCGATTGCAGCGCGCGCGCCAGCAGGCGATGACTCTCGGCGCGCTTCTCGTCCCAATGCTGGAGCTCGGCAATCACGGCGAGCTCGTCGCCGCTCTCGGCAACGACGCGTTCAATCGCCACGTCGAGGTCCCGTACCATGCCGAGCTGGCTGTTCAGCCACTTCAGTTCTCTCCAGATCTCCGGCCGCAGCGCGTCGCCGACCATCGGCGTAAAGAAGCGAATGGCCGTCCGCAGATGCGTCAGCGCGATCCTGATCTGGTGCAGCGCATCCGGATCGCCACGGCAGGTGCCGTCATGTTGGGCGAGGACGGCGTCGAGATGACGGCGAGCGATGATCCGAAAGGCGGTGTCACAGGCCATGCCGGCGCTTAGCCGGCCGGGCAGGGCATTGCGTCTCGTCGCGGGCCTGGCGCGAGCGATCGCTGTCGGGGTCGTGGTGGGTCGCGACTTCCTTGCCCGCGTCAATCAAGATTGCCTTATTTGCCCTCAGCGATCGCGTCCCGGCAGCTCCGGAGCGTTTGCTCTGGTGTCCCGGATGCATCGATGGTCGTCCAACCGACATGGCCGATATTATAGTGCTCCTGCAGCGCGGCAACCTCTTGCGTGGCGTCGGATGCGTCGCCGTGACGGCTTCCGATTCGTGCTTGCCGCGTCGCCAGGTCCGCAACCAGGAATAGCCCGCTCAGCGGCGCGTTGCACTCCAGGGCCAGTGCTGACAACGCGTCACGTTCGAAATCGCGGGCAAACACGCCGTCGACGATCGCCGAGTGGCCTTGCGTCAGCACCCGCCGGGCCTGCTGGGACAACGTTTCGTAAACGCGGGCTGCGACTTCCTGTGTGTATGCTGAGGGGGGCAGCCGGTGCATTTCTTTGACCCCGAACATCTGCTTGCGGACGACGTCGCTGCGCAGCACGATTGCCCCCGGCTGCGGCGTGACGACCGGCGCGAGCGCTCGCGCCAAGGCCGTCTTTCCGGTGCCCGACAGGCCGCCGATTGCGATCAGGCGGGGAGCGGGAGGGCGGATCAGCGTCCGGGCGAGGCTGAAATAGCGCCGTGCGTCGTCAACAATACCAGGATCGCCAGAATGTGGCGGCTTCAGCCGTGCCAGCGCCACCTGGGCGCGGATCGCGGCTCGAATGGACATAAACAGCGGCAGGGCGGAGAGGGCGTCGAGATTTTCGGGCGGCGTCGCGGCGAGATATCGGTTCAAGGCGATGTTGGCTGCGAGGGGCTGATCGTAGCGCAGCAGGTCCATCAGCGTGAATGCGAGATCGTAGAGTACATCGACAGTTGCCATTTGCGCATCGAACTCGATGGCATCGAACAGCACCGGTTGTTCGTCGATCGACACGATGTTCGCAAGATGCAGGTCGCCATGGCAGCGGCGCACAAAACCCCGACGGCCGCGCTCTTCGAGCAAAGGCCGCAGGCGCAGGAACATCGCGTGCGAGTCTTTTCCGAGTTGCGCGATCTCTTCAGCTTCGAGATGATTGACGGTCCGCAGGCCATTGCTGTTTCCATCGATCAGGCCGGGAACGGAGGAGACCCATGCCTCACCGTCGGCGCGGGGCGCCGTTGCGTGCGCAGCCACGATCGCGTCGGCGGCCGCGGCGATAAGGTTCGCATCCAGTGGGCCAGCCTTGGCAAGATGATCCAGCGTCCTGCTCTCGTCGAAGCGTGACATGTCGACTGCATATTCGATGGGCCGGCCGGAGCCGTCGACCTTCACCGATCCATCCGGCTCTTCCGTGATCGCGACGACGCGGTGATAGATCTGTGGGGCCAGCGGCCGGTTGATCCTGATCTCTTCTTCGCACGCCGCCTTGCGTTTCTCGAGTGTCGAATAGTCGAGGAACGGAAACCGGACGGCCCGCTTGATCTTCAGCGCGCGAGCCCCGTCGAGAAAGACTGAAGCCGCGTGCGTATCGATCCTTGTCACGCCGGGATGCGCGCAGAGCGCTGTGAAGATGCGGTCCTGGGTAGCCGTTTCGTCCGCCATCGAAGCTGGGTGTCCCGAGATGCGGTCAGGGTCTGAGCACGGCTGCGCCGAGGATCTGTCCGTTCCGCAGCATGTCCAGGACTTCATTTGCCTGGTCGAGCGGGAATGCGGTCGTCTCGGTGTGTACGCCGGCTTGCGGGGCGATCCTGAGAAAATCGAGACCGTCCTGTCGGGTGAGATTGGCCACGGAAATCAACTGCCGTTCCTGCCAGAGCAGATCGTACGGAAAGCTCGGAATGTCGCTCATATGGATGCCGGCGCACACCACGCGTCCGCCCTTGCGAACGGCGCGCAGCGCGGCCGGCACGAGCTCGCCGGCGGGAGCGTAGATGATGGCGGCATCGAGCGGCGTGTCCGGTATTTCATCCGAAGCGCCCGCCCAGACGGCGCCGAGCCGGCGGGCGAGGTCCTGTGCGGCCGTATCGCCGCGTCGTGTGAACGCGTGGACCGATCGCCCCTGCCAAATCGCGACCTGGGCGATGATGTGGCCGGCGGCGCCGAAGCCGTAGATGCCTAGCCTGTCCGCTTGTCCGGCCAGGACCAGCGAACGCCAGCTGATCAGGCCTGCACACAGCAGAGGGGCGAGGGCCTCGTCGTCCCCGGATTCGCCGAGCGGGAACGCGTAGCGGGCATCGGCGATCGTGTGCGTGGCATAGCCACCGTCCCGCGTGTAGCCGGTGAACAGCGGCCTGTCGCAGAGATTCTCCATGCCTTCCCGGCAAAACCGGCAGTCTTCGCAGGTGAACCCGAGCCAGGGAATGCCCACCCGGTCACCCGGCGCGTGCGTTGCGACATTCGGGCCGATGAGATCGACGCGGCCGACGATTTCATGGCCTGGTACGATGGGATAGCGGATGTTGGGTAGTTCGGCGTCGACGACGTGAAGATCGGTCCGGCAGACGCCGCAAGCGCTGACCCTCACCCGGATCTGGCTTTCGCCGGGGACGGGATCGGGGCGCTCCTCCATTCGAAGCCGCGCCCGCGGGCCAGCCAATACCATCGCACGCATCCGTCTCTCCGCGGCTGACCGCTCCGATCGAACTAATAATAGAATGGCACAGTGCGGCCACTCCTTGACTTTCATCAATGCCAGCCTGTGTCCGGCTGGAAGGTCCTCCCCCCGGTTTGAGAAGGATCAAGCGTTCCGGCGAAAGACGGCCTATCTTGGCCGCCAAGGAGAATCCCGATGCCCATCAAGGACGTCTTTCTGCCACTTGTCGGCCAGCCTCGCGGACCGGCGCTTGCCGCGATCGAGAGATGCGTGGCCGTCGCCGCCGATCTCGGTGCCAGGATCACCGCGCTGGCGCTGGAGGAAGATGTTTTCGTGCGGCCGAAAGTGGTGGTTCCAGACGATCGCGATTCTGCCGAGCCGAAAGGCGTACGCGAGCTGAGCGATATGCAGCAGCTCCTGAATGCGTTCACCAATGCCGCCTCCCGCACGGGCATTCGCGCCCAAAGCCGATCGGGCAAGGTTCCGGCGGACCAGATCGCATCGACCTTGGCCGAGTATGCGCGCTTCAGCGATCTCATCCTTATCCCCGTGAGGCCGCACGATAGCCAAACTGAGAATATCATCGAAACGTTCCTGTTCGAATCCGGCCGGCCGCTGCTGCTCTGTCCGGAGCAGCAGGTGGACAATCTGCGGGCGGAATTTGAGAACGTCGTGATCGCCTGGGATCACTCCGCACGTGCCGCACGCGCGGTCGGCGACGCGTTGCCGATCCTCCAGGCTGCCGCCTCGGTGCGCGTGATCACGGTGGCGGACGACAAGACCGACGCGATCATGCAATCCGGGACGAACCTCGTCGACCATCTAAGGGAACATGGCGTCCACGGGTCCTTCGAAACGGTGAAGGGCAGCGGCAGCTCGACCGGCAAGGTGCTCGGGAGCTGGGCGCATTCGCACGCGATCGACGCTATCATCATGGGAGCCTACCACCATTCGCGCCTGAACGAGACCGTCTGGGGCGGCGTGACCAAGACCGTCATCGGCCAGCCACCGTGTTGGGTTATGATGTCGCACTAACCATGTTAGCTCGATATCCGGGCCAGCTTCGCGACTATAGGACCCGCCGCCCGGTCGGACGATTGCAATCATGTCGACCTATCGCCTGAAAAACCTGCTGTCGCCTAGGTCGGTCGCGCTCGTCGGTGCGAGCCCTCGTCAGGGGTCAGTAGGGCGCGCCGTTCTGGAGAACATTCGAAACGCCGAATTCAAGGGAGCATTCGGCCTGGTGAATGCACGCCATTCCGAGATCGGCGGTGTGGCAGCGGTCAGCAACCTGGACGAGCTGCCATTCGTGCCCGAGCTCGTCGTCATTAGCGCGCCGGCGGCCGCGGTTCCCGGCATCATCGATCAAGCCGGGCGTCGCGGCTCGGCGGGCGCTCTGATCATCTCCGCTGGGCTTGGTCACGGAGCGGGATCTCTGCAGGACGCCGCAATCATTGCCGCGCGGAAATATGGCATGCGGCTAATCGGCCCGAACTGCCTCGGCATCATGATGCCCGGCGTGAGCCTCAACGCCAGCTTCGCCGCGCACATGCCGGGGGCGGGAAACCTTGCGCTGATCTCGCAATCGGGTGCGATTGCCGCCGGCATGGTGGATTGGGCTGCGCAGCGCGGCGTCGGCTTTTCCGGCATCATGTCGATTGGCGATCAGATCGACGTCGACATTGCCGACCTGCTGGACTATTTCGCAATGGATCACAAGACCCGTGCGATCCTGCTCTACATCGAGGCCATCAAGGACGCGCGGAAGTTCATGTCGGCGGCGCGCGCGGCCGCGCGCGTAAAACCCGTCGTCGTCGTGAAGTCCGGCCGCATGGCGCAGGGCGCGAAGGCGGCCGCCACGCATACGGGCGCGCTCGCGGGTGCGGACGCCGTCTATGACGCGGCATTCCGCCGCGCCGGTGTCCTGCGGGTGTCCGATCTTCGCGAGCTGTTCGACTGCGCTGAAACACTCGGCCGCGTCGAACCGCCGGCGGGGAAGCGTCTCGCCATCCTGACCAATGGCGGTGGCATCGGCGTCCTGGCTATCGATCGATTGGTCGAGCTTGGCGGCATTCCGGCATCCATTACTGCGGACGTGCGTCAAAATCTCGATGCGGTATTGCCGCCGACCTGGTCCGGCGCAAATCCTGTCGACATCGTCGGCGACGCCGATGCGTCGCGCTATGCGGCGGCGCTGGAGGTGCTGCTTGCCGATCCTGGCAATGACGCCGTCCTTGTCCTCAACGTGCAGACTGCGGTCGCCTCGGCCGCCGATATCGCGACCACGGTGACGGAGCTCGTCGGCAAATATCGCGAGCAGCAGCGCCGATGGATGAAGCCCGTGCTCGCCTCCTGTATCGGAGCCGACCAGGACATCATCGAAACGCTGTCCGGCGCCGGCATTCCGAATTATCCGACCGAGGACGACGCGGTGCGCGGCTTCATGCATCTGGTCCGGCACCGGGAAGTCGTCGAGGAGCTCACCCAGGTTCCACCGGCTATGCCCGATACATTCGGGCCTGATGTCGCAGCTGCAAGGCAAATCGTCGCGACAGCGATCGCCGACGGCCGCAAATGGCTCGAACCTCTGGAGACCAAGAGCCTGCTGGAAGCCTATGACATCGCGATGGTGCCGACCCATGCGGCGGCAGATGTCGAGCAGGCGGTAGTCCGTGCGAACGAAATGTTTGCGCAAGGCGCAACCGTCGTGCTGAAGATCATGTCGCGCGACATCGTCCACAAGTCGGATGTCGGCGGCGTCGTCCTCAATCTGACCACGCCGGAGGCCGTGCGCGCCGCTGCGTCGGATATTCTCGCCCGGGCGAAGAAGCTGCGTCCCGAGGCCCGCATTGGCGGCATCATCGTGCAGGCGATGGTCGTCAAGGCGAAAGCACGCGAGTTGATCCTCGGTCTCGCCGATGATCCGACCTTCGGCACCGTGGTCGTATTCGGCCGGGGCGGGACGGCGGTGGAAATCATCAACGACAAGGCGCTTGCGCTGCCGCCCCTCGACCTGCAACTGGCCCGTGACCTGATCGACCGCACGCGTGTCTCTCGTCTGCTCCAAGCCTATCGGGACGTGCCCGCGGTCAAGCAGGACGCCGTCGCCTTGGTGCTGGTCAAGCTGGCGCAGATGGCGGCTGACATTCCGGAAATCCACGAGCTCGACATCAACCCGCTGCTCGCGGACGAAGCCGGCGTGACGGCGGTCGACGCACGGGTCGCGGTGGGGCCCCCGCTGCGGAAATTCGCGGGCTCGGGCCCCGCCAATTTCGCCGTTCGTGCTTATCCGTCGCAGTGGGAACGTCACCTCGCACTCAAGGACGGCCGGCGCATTTTCGCGCGGCCCCTGCGCCCGGAGGATGAGCCGATCATCCACGAATTCCTGCGTCACGTGACGGCCCACGACCTCCGCCTGCGCTTCTTCGCGCCGATGAAGGAGTTCACGCACGAATTTATCGCGCGCCTGACCCAGCTCGACTATGCACGCGCGATGGCCTTCATCGCGTTCGACGAAGCAGTCAACGAGATGGTGGGCGTGGTCCGGCTCCATTCGGACTCGATCTACGAGACCGGCGAATACGCAATTCTGCTGCGCTCCGACCTCAAGGGCAGGGGACTCGGATGGGCGCTGATGCAGTTGATCATCGACTATGCGAGGTCGGAAGGCCTGAAGACCATATCGGGCGACGTGCTCAAGGAAAATATCGTGATGCTCGCCATGTGCCGGCAACTCGGCTTCGAGGTGAAGCCGGATCCGACCGAACCCGATATTTGTGACGTTAGGCTGAAGCTCTGAGTGCCGCCGGCTACGAGCGCGCTTCAGCCGTCGTTGCCGCGTCGGCCTTCTTGGCCGACTTCCCCTGGCTCTTGACGATGATCGCGATCAGCGGCACCAGCACTGGCAGGATCGTGCTGAGCGGATGATGAATCGCGCCGGTCATCTGGGCCTGGAGCGCACGGGCCTCAAGTTGCAGGGCTTCGACGGAGGCGCCGTGAATTTCATCGGCGAGTTCGATGTCACGGCCCGACGGGGGACGCCCGGCGACAAAGAACAGGATCGCCGCAATGGCGAAATTGATCGCGCCGAGAACGGCGGCCGCCGCGATCGCACTCCAGATCTGGACCAGCACGAAATAGGCCGATAGCTCCAGCATCAGAAGCCCGAATGCGGCGATCAGCGCCGCGAAAGCGCGCAGGCCCAGCCCGACCAGGAGGTGGCGCAGCCTGATGTCCGCGATGATCTTGTCCGTGCGCCACAGCACGCGCAGATGCCTGACGACATTCTCCGTGTTCACTTAGTGCCTCCTCAGCATGAAGCCGACGACCACACCGAGCGCGAAGGCGGAGGCAAGCGAGGCGATCGGGCGCCCGGTGACGAGGTCATGGAGCAGCTCCTGCTCCTCGCCGACAGCCTCGCCGAGCTCGGCAAGTGCGGTCTTGATCTGCTGGGCAAGCGCCTCGGCGCGGTCCTTCGATCCATCGAGCATCTCCTCGCCGGCCGTGCTCAGCAGACGTGTGACGTCGACCTTCAGCGTCTTCAGTTCATCGCTCATTCTGCCGGTGTCGAACATTGCGGTCTCCATTGAATGGCGAAAGCCTATGCGAGCGAGCCCGCCAGCCATTGATTTGCGTCAAGGGACGGATCCGGCGTGTTTGAGGCAGGTCAATCGAGCGGACTTATGCCGGCCTAGAACACCATCTATCGGGGACCCATCGCCCCTTAAGGATATGAACGTGAACTCGGAACCTCTGTTGCTGGCAACGCCGTCCGGCGAGGGCATCGAACTGCGCCCCGAGGGGCCGTGGACTTCCGCCAACGTGTCGAAGCTCGAAGCGCTTTCGCAATCGGTCGGCAAGGATGTGGCCCGATCGAAAGCCGTGACGCTCGATATGACGGGTGTCAGCGAGCTCGATACGCTCGGCGCCTGGCTCCTGGAGAAATTGTTGCGCGGGGCAACCTCATCCGGCAGATCGGCCGAATTCGTCGGAGTCGCCGATAATTTCAGCGGCTTGATGGACGAGGTGCGTCAGGTCA
Source organism: Bradyrhizobium sp. 142 (assembly GCF_023074015.1). Taxonomy (NCBI): domain Bacteria; kingdom Pseudomonadati; phylum Pseudomonadota; class Alphaproteobacteria; order Hyphomicrobiales; family Nitrobacteraceae; genus Bradyrhizobium; species Bradyrhizobium sp. 142. Next base: position 30,181 of record NZ_JADPKQ010000036.1, on the reverse strand, counting down.
ACCGCCACGTGCCGGCGCCGGCCACCGCGCCCAACCCTGTTCTGCTGAGGCTGAGCGATCTCGGCAAGGCAACGATCGGCGCTCGCGAAGACATCACGATCTTTCTTCAGATGCTCGGCGCATTGTTTATGGCCGTGGTCGGCGTGCTGCGCAAGCCGCGCTCGCTGCGGCTGACATCGCTCGTCTATCAGCTTTACCGGATCGGATGGCAGGCGATTCCCATCGTCGTTCTGATCACGTTCCTGATCGGCGCCATCATCGCCCAGCAGGGATTCTTCCATTTCCGCCGGTTCGGGGCGGAATCCTACACTGTCGACATGGTCGGCATCCTCGTGCTGCGCGAGCTGGGCGTGCTGATTGTCGCCATCATGGTCGCCGGCCGTTCGGGAAGTGCCTACACGGCCGAGCTCGGCTCGATGAAGATGCGCGAGGAGATCGATGCGCTCTCGACCATGGGTCTCGACCCGATCGACGTGCTGATCCTGCCGCGCGTGGCAGCCCTGGTCATAGCGCTGCCCATTCTTGCTTTTATCGGATCGATTGCCGCGCTCTACGGCGGCGGCCTGGTTGCGCAGTTCTACGGCGATATGGGGCCGGCGATCTACATCGCGCGGCTACGTGAGGCCATTTCCGTCACCCATTTCGAGGTCGGCATCCTGAAGGCGCCGTTCATGGCGCTGGTGATCGGGATCGTCGCATGCAGCGAGGGATTGCGCGTGAAAGGCAGCGCCGAGTCGCTCGGCAGGCAGACCACGACCTCGGTGGTGAAGTCGATCTTCCTGGTGATCGTGCTCGACGGCCTGTTCGCGATCTTCTTTGCCTCGATCGGAATGTGATGATGCCCGAAGCGCAGCAGGAGTTCGCGATCCGCGTTCGCGACCTCATGGTCGGCTTCGGCCGCCAGACCGTGCTCGATCATCTGTCGCTTGACGTCCGCCGAGGCGAAATCCTCGGTCTCGTCGGTGCCTCCGGCGGCGGCAAGTCGGTGTTGATGCGCACGATCATCGGCCTCATTCCGCGCCAAAGCGGGACCATCGAAGTCATGGGACAGCCGATCGGCGGCACGCACGACCGCACCACGCAAGGCGCAGCCGCGAAATGGGGCATCCTGTTCCAACAGGGCGCGTTGTTCTCTTCGCTCACGGTCCGGCAGAACGTTCAGTTTCCGTTGCGCGAGAACCTCGTACTGTCGCAGGAGCTGATGGACGAGGTCGCGATCGCCAAGCTCGAGATGGTCGGGCTGCGGGCGCAGGACGGCGACAAATATCCAGCGGAATTGTCCGGCGGCATGACCAAGCGCGTGGCGCTGGCGCGCGCGCTGGCGCTCGATCCGCCGATCCTGTTCCTGGACGAGCCGACTTCAGGGCTCGATCCGATCGCAGCCGGCGATTTCGACGCGCTGATCAAGACCTTACAGAAGACCCTTGGGCTGACCGTGTTCATGGTGACCCATGACGTTGCCAGCCTCACGACGGTTTGCGACCGCGTCGCGGCGCTTGCCGACGGCAAGATCGTGGTGATCGGTCCGATGCGCGAACTGCTACAATCCGAGCATCCCTGGGTGCGCGCCTATTTCCACGGCAAGCGCTCGCAGATGCTGCAACCCCAGATGAGATGAGACATGGAAACCCGGGCTCCCTACGTGCTGATCGGCACCTTCGTGCTGGCCGCCATTCTTGCGGTGTTCGGCTTTGTTTATTGGCTGAACAACACCGCTGGCATAGGGCCGCGCACGACCTACCATGTGGAATTCCAGGGACCGGTGCCCGGCCTTCTGGTCGGCGCTGGTGTGCTGTTCAACGGCATCCGCGTAGGTGAGGTGACAGAGCTCGGGCTCGCGCCAGATAATCCGCGCTTGGTCAATGCGACAATCTCGGTTGCATCGAAGACGCCGGTGCGTGCCGATACCAAGGTCGGGCTCGATTTCCAAGGGTTGACCGGCGTGCCGGTGGTGACGCTGGAGGGCGGCGTGATCGTCGTCAAATCCGGCGAGCCCTTGACCTTGATCGCCGAAGCCGGCGCTGGCCAGAGTATGACGCAGGCGGCGCGCGAGGCGCTGCGGCGGGTCGATTCCGTGCTGGAGGATAATTCCGGTCCGCTTAAAGATACCATCGCCAATCTCAAGACGTTCTCCGACGGCCTTGCGCGCAATACCGGCAAGCTCGACGGCATCCTGGCGGGCCTCGAAAAGATGACCGGCGGTGGCACGCCCGCTCAAAAGCGCACCTATGACCTGCGCACGCCGCAGAATCTCGGGCCGGCCGGCAAAACGCTGCCGGCGTCCCTGGCCATTCCCGAGCCGACCGCGGTCGCGATGCTTCAGACCCAACGCATGCTGTTTTCGCCGGTGGGGGAGAAGCCGGGCTTTGCCGATTTTCTCTGGGCCGATAGCATTCCAAAGCTGGTGCAGGCGCGGCTGATCGACAGTTTCGAGAACTACGATATCGCCCACGCGCCATTGCGAACGACCGATCTCGGACAGGTCGATTATCAGCTCCTGATCGATATCAGACGTTTTCGGATCACAACAGAAGGTGAGACACGGGTGGAGATCGGGTTGTCAGCGCGCCTCGTCGACAGGAATGGCAAGGTGGTCGCATCACGCCTGATCGAGACCAGTGAGAAGCTCGACAAGGTCGAGCCAGCCGCGGCAGTCGCGGCGTTCGACGCGGCCTTTGCTCACATCGCGAAGGATTTGATTGGCTGGACCGTGCAGGCGGTGTGACGCGGGCTATTCCAGTGTCTTCAGGTAGGACAGGAGGTCGTGGATCTGGTCAGGACTGAGCTCAAAGGCGGGCATGTCGGCGTGGCCTGTATAGATGCCTTCGGCCAGCGCTTCTCCGAGGGTCTCGATTGGATAACGCTGGTGCAGGGCCCGCAGCGGCGGCGCGATCTTGAGCGGGCTCTCGGAGACACGATCGGCCGCATGGCAGCGCGCGCAATTGGCCCGCGCGAAGGCCTTGCCGCGCTGTTCGGCGGTCGGGGCGGCGAACGCAGGAGTGATCAGCAGCAGTCCGATCAGGCCGTGACGCAGCGTGCTTTGCAGCATGGAAGGTGATCCCGTCGAACTCTGGAAGCTGAATGCAGAATAGAGCGGTGATGTTGGTCAAAATTGATCTGCGTCAACTGCCTTTGGCTCAGTGCAGTAAAATGCAGCTCGCGCGGTGCACTCGACCTGATGCGTGGGCAGCTGGCGCTTGGGGCATGGATGAAACCTTCCGTAGTGACGATCGAGCCGAACGGGCATTTCTGTAGCGACTGTGCGGTCCGCGACTTCGCGGTCTGTTCGTCGCTAGACCCAGCCGAGCTCAGGGAGTTCGAACGCCTGGGACGCCGCGTCCATTTTGCCGCGAGCGGGACCGCGTTCTCCGAGGAGGACATCACGACATCGTTCTACAATGTCCTTGAGGGCGTGATGCGGCTGTACAAGCTGTTACCTGACGGTCGCCGGCAGATCGTAGGTTTTGCCTTGCCCGGCGATTTCCTGGGGATGAATATCTCCGGCCGCCACAATTTTTCGGCAGATGCGATCGTCGCGGTGACCATGTGCCAGTTCGCAAAAGCCGCTTTCGGGCGCTTCATCGAGACCCGACCACATCTGTTGCGGCGGATCAATGAACTGGCGATTCGGGAGTTGAGCCATGCACGGGACCACATGGTCCTGCTCGGCCGCCGTTCGGCGGACGAGAAGGTCGCGGCCTTTCTGCTCGGCTGGCGCGAGCGGCTGTCTTCGCTCGAGGGATCGTCGGAAACGATCTCACTCCCGATGAGCCGCCAAGACATCGCCGACTATCTCGGCCTGACCATCGAAACCGTCAGCCGGACCTTCACCAAGCTGGAGCGCCGCGGCGTAATCGAGATCATCCATGGCGGCATCAGCCTGCTCGACCCCGCACAGGTCGAGGCCTTGGCTGCAGCCTAAAGACCCAGTCGCGCAAGGCTCTCCATCTTTGATCCCGATCAATGCTGCCGGCCGTGGGCCGCAGATAATGCGTCACATAATCCGGGAGGTCATGATGCCGATTGACGCATTGCTGATGACAATTGCCGTCGTAGCCGTCTTTGTCACATTCGCCGCGGCTTTGGACTGGGCAGACCGACAAACCAGCGCTGTCCGGCTCGATCCGGAGTCCAAGCGCCGAAGTCTTTGAGATCACAGGACCGCGGGGTGTTTGCTCGGCCCTATCGGCTGGGCGGCAGCGCCTTAACGCAATCGCGACCGCGGTGCCCGCAACTCTGCATCGAGCGGAATGCATCGGCGCATCCTTCACGTGCAGATCCGGGCTTGACCGTGGCATTTTTGCGGCATTCGACTAAAACCGCGTGCATGCTTTACGGTTGAAAAGCCGAGCAACGTTGACTACGCAGGAACTCCAGTGCCTCGCAGTCTTAGGAGCCCCGGCGTGCCTCAGGACAAGACCGGCGATCCCCGACAATCAGCGGGCAACAAGCTATCGGTCCTGCGCAAGCACCCGATCTTCGCGGATCTGGAGCCGGATGCGCTCGATCAGCTTTGCCGCTACGCCAAGCACTCCACGGTGAAGCGCGGTGCGACCATCGCCGCAAAAGGCGATCCCGGCAACAACCTGTTCGCGGTGATCTCGGGGACGGTGAAGATATCCTCTTCGTCGCCCGATGGCCGCAATGCCATTCTCAATCTCATCGGTCCTGGAGAAATATTTGGCGAGATCGCGGTTCTCGACGGTGCGCCGCGGTCGGCCGATGCGACCGCCAACACCAATTGCGAGCTCTACATCATCGACCGCCGCGACTTCCTGCCGTTCGTGAAGAGCCAGCCGGCGCTGGCGATGAAATTCATCGAGCTGCTCTGTGCACGGCTGCGCTGGACCAGCCAGCAGGTCGAGCAGGTCATCCTGCAGAATCTTCCGGGCCGGCTTGCAAGCGCGCTGCTCGGTCTTACCGAAGAGCGCAAGTTCGACTCCGGCAGCGGCACTCTCGCCATCACGCAACAGGAGATCAGCGAGATGGTGGGGATGACGCGCGAGAGCATCAACAAGCAATTGCGCGCCTGGTCCGCACGCAACTGGGTTCGTCTCGAGCATGGCGCCATCGTCGTTCTCGATACCGAGGCGCTGCGCGAACTTGCCGAAAGCGGCCTCGGCGGCAGCTGACGGTGCGTGCCTAGCTGTCGATGATCGCAACGGCGCGGGTCCAGCCCGCGGAGGCGCGTTCGATCTTCACCGGAAAGCATGAGACCGTGAATCCGGTCGAGGGCAGCTTGTCGAGATTGTGCAGCTTTTCGAGATGGCAATAGCCGATGTGCCGTCCCGCCTTGTGGCCTTCCCAGATCAGGCTAGCGTCATTTGTGTCGGCATATTTCTTTGCGGTGAAGACGAACGGCGCGTCCCAGCTCCAGCCATCGGTGCCGGTCAGCCGCACCCCGCGTTCGAGCAGGTACATGGTGGCTTCATAGCCCATGCCGCAGCCGGAATTGACATAATCGGCTTGCCCAAACTTCGCGCCGGCGCTGGTGTTGACGACAACGATCTCCAGCGGAGAGAGCGTGTGTCCGATGCGTTTGAGCTCCCTCTCGACGTCCTCGGCGGTGGCGACGTGTCCATCTGGCAGATGCCGGAAGTCGAGCTTGATGCCGGGCTGAAAGCACCACTCGAGCGGCACCTCGTCGATGGTCCATGACCGCTCGCCGCGGTTCATGGTCGGATGAAAGTGCCAGGGCGCGTCGAGGTGCGTGCCGTTATGCGTGGAGAGCGAGACCTGCTCGACGGCCCAGCCCTGGCCATCCGGCAGATCCTGCACCTTGAGGCCGTCGAAGAACTGCAGCATGCGCGGCAGCCCCTGCTGATGGTCGATATACTGGATCGTCGGATGATTGCCCGGCGGATCGGCCGGCACGTCGTTCTGAAGCGGCACCGAAATATCGATCAGCTTTCGCGGCATCGGCGTTTCCCTCGACATATTCCCATGTTTTGCAGCATCTTGAGGGGCCGGCGCAGGCAGCGTCAAGTGACGCGCCGGCGATGTCCCGCTGACGTCTAGCGTGTCTCCCCGGCGCACTGGGCCATCCATCGATACAACTCTTGCATTGATCGATACCGGAATTGGGTTGGACTCGGAATGCCGCCCGCCCTAGGGACGACATTGGCGACTCCGCGCTGATGCAGCGCGTTCGCACAGGGATGGGGCGACCGTCTCGCCCGAACCTCCAAGCCGCAACCAATGGCGGTCGAGCATAAACGAGAGGAACGTCCATGGATGCAACGAGCATCGTTACCTCGTATCCGGCATTGGCCGACGACGTGGGGGCGATTGCGGGGGCGGCACTTGCCGCGCAGATCCCGGCCGGCGAGGGCGCGACGAAGGTCGCACTTTCCCCGGCAAGCAGAATACTGGCAACCTGCTGCGCAATCAGCCGCGGAGGCACGGCATCGACCTGCATTCCTCCGGCCGGAAGCCTTCGATCGCGCCGCAGCGCGTGGGAATCATGAAGCAGCCGAATCCGCTCGACTTGGCCGTGCAATCCTACCAAGGTGGTGCGTTTGTGACGCTTGACTTCACACGTGAAGAGGAGCGACCCAAGGCGGCCCGCAGCATCTGCCCAACGACGACATAATCAACCCAGGAGGAACGTCGAGATGAAGACAATAACCGGTATCATCGCAGCCGCCGTGCTGGCGGTCTCAGCGCCCTTGGCGACCGCACGCGATTTCCGCTCCGCCGACGTCCACCCCGCCGATTATCCGACAGTCGAGGCCGTCAAGTTCATGGGCAAGCAGCTCGCGACCGCGAGCGGCGGCAAGCTCGGCGTGAAGGTGTTTCCCAACGGGGCTCTGGGCTCCGAGAAGGACACCATCGAGCAACTCAAGATCGGCGCGCTCGATATGATGCGGATCAACGCATCGCCGTTAAACAACTTCGTGCCGGAAACCGTGGCATTGTGCCTGCCCTTCATCTTCCGGGACACACAGCATATGCGCAACGTGCTGGACGGGCCGATCGGCGATGAAATCCTCGCGGCGATGGAACCCGCAGGATTGGTCGGCCTTGCCTATTACGACAGTGGCGCCCGGTCCATCTACACCGTCAAGGCACCAATCAAGTCGCTCGCGGACGTCAAGGGGTTGAAGATTCGCGTCCAGCAATCCGACCTGTGGGTCGGCATGATCCACAGCCTCGGGGCAAACCCGACGCCGATGCCGTACGGAGAGGTCTATACCGCTCTCAAGACCGGTCTCGTGGACGCGGCCGAGAACAACTGGCCCTCCTACGAGTCGTCGCGCCACTTCGAGGCAGCCAAGTTCTACAACATTACCGAGCACTCCCTGGCTCCGGAAGTTCTCGTGATGTCCAAGAAGGTTTGGGACACGCTGAGCAAGGAGGATCAGGCGATGATCCGCAAGGCGGCCAAGGAATCGGTGCCCGTCATGCGCAAGCTTTGGGACGACCGTGAGCAGGCGTCCCGCAAGACCGTCGAGGCGGCCGGCGTTCAGGTCGTTACGATCGCCAACAAGGCGGAATTCGTCGACGCGATGAAGCCGGTCTATGACAAGTTCGCCGGCGACGAGAAGCTGAAGGGCCTCGTCAAGCGTATCCAGGACACGAAGTAAGACCATAGCAGCGTCGGGTCCGGTGTCGCCGTGAGGTAGCACCGGACGCTCGCAAGAAGAAGCCAAGGAGACGCGGGAATGACAGACCCACACGTCGCAAGCCACGAGCAGGAGGTCGCCGGACGCCGGGCTACCGGCTTGCTGTCGCGGATCAATGCCCCCGTCGCTCGCGCGGGGATGTATTTGTCCGTGAGCGGCCTGCTCGTCATCGTCACCATCGTCTTCTACCAGGTGTTCGGACGGTACGTGCTCAATTCCAGCCCGACCTGGACGGAGAACCTTGCTCTGGTTCTCATCCTCTATGTCACGCTGATCGGCGCCGCGGTGGGCGTGCGCGATGCCGGACACATCGGAATGGACAGTCTGCTGGTGATGCTTCCGGATCACACGCGAGAGAAGATCGAGCTAGTGATTCACGTTCTGGTGGCCGTGTTCGGCATTGCGATGGCCTATAACGGCTGGATACTCGGGGCGTCGGTCGGAACCGTGAAGATCCCCAATCTCGGCCTGCCTGAGGTGGTCCGCTACGTACCGCTGATCGCCTCCGGCGTCTTGATCGTCTCCTTTTCAATCGAGCACATCATTGCTCTCCTGCGCGGCGAAGAGGTCGTCCCCTCATGGAACTGATCATTCTCGGCGCCTCCTTCTTCGGCTTCCTGGTTCTCGGCGTCCCGGTCGCCTTCGCGATCGGCCTCTCGGCGATTTGCACCATCCTGTACGAAGGCCTGCCGGTCGCCGTCATCTTCCAGCAGATGATGTCGGGGATGAACATCTTCTCCTTCCTCGCCATCCCGTTCTTCGTCTTCAGCGGTGAGCTGATGCTGCATGGCGGTGTTGCCGACAAGATCGTGCAGCTCGCCAAGAATCTCGTCGGACACATCCGCGGTGGGCTTGGCATGTCGAACGTGGTCGCCTGCACGTTGTTCGGCGGTGTATCCGGCTCGCCTGTGGCCGACGTGTCGGCGATGGGGGCGGTGATGATCCCCATGATGAAAAAGGAAGGTTTCGACACCGACTACGCCGTCAACGTCACCACCCATGCCTCGCTGGTCGGAGCGCTGATGCCGACCAGTCACAACATGATCATCTATGCCCTGGCCGCCGGCGGCAAGGTGTCGATCGGCGCGCTGATCGCCGCCGGCCTATTGCCGGCGCTCGTGCTGATGGTGTGCATGCTGGTCGCGGCTTACGCAGTCGCGGTGAAGCGAGGCTATCCGGCCGGCAAGTTCCCGGGATGGGCCGAGGTTTTGCGCTCGTTCGCGGCCGCTCTGCCCGGACTTCTGATCGTCGGCATCATCCTGGCCGGAATCCTGTCCGGCGTCTTCACGGCAACTGAATCCGCAGCCGTCGCGGTCACTTACACGATCCTGCTGACCTTCTTCATCTACCGCACCATGACCTGGAGCAACTTCCTGCGCGCCGCGTCCAAGGCGGTTAAGACGACCGGTGTGGTGCTGCTGCTGATCGGCGTCTCCACCATGTTCCAGTATCTGATGGGGCTCTACGAAGTGGCCGATCTCGCCGGCGAGATGATGAGCAAGGTGTCCTCGCAGCCCTGGGTTATCTTCCTGCTCATCAATGTCATCCTGTTCGTGCTCGGCACGTTCATGGACATGGCGGCGACCATCCTGATCTGCACCCCGATCTTCCTGCCGATCGCGATGAAGGCGGGCATGGACCCCGTGCAGTTCGGCATGCTGATGCTGATCAACTGCGCCTTGGGCCTGAATACCCCGCCGGTCGGAACGACGCAGTTCGTGGGCTGCGCCATCGGCGGCATCTCGGTGGGCGCGGTGATGCGCACCATCCTGCCGTTCTACGCCGCCTTGATCGCAGCGCTCATGTTCGTGACTTATGTGCCCGCCTTCTCGCTGTGGCTGCCGCGCCTGCTGATGGGATACAAGGGATAGCTGTCGTGCGTGCGCCGGCCTTGGCCGGCGGGCCGGGCTTGCGATACTTTGCGTCACATCAACAGGGAGAATCTGTCTGTGACTGACTATCGCAAGCTCTTCGATCTCACCGGCAAAACGGCTGTCGTGCTCGGCGCCGCATCCGGCATCGGCAAATCGTCTGCGGAAGCGCTGGCGGGCCTCGGTGCCCGAATCGTCTGCGCCGATCGGGCGCTTGACGCCGCTGAGGTGACTGCCGCCGGCATTCGCGACAAGGGCGGCTGGGCAGAAGCCGCCGCGTGCGATGCCGCGAACGCTGCTGACGTTACCGCTCTGGCCGCGAGCGTGATGCAGAAATTTTCGCGGCTCGACATCGCCGTGACGACGCCCGGGCTCAACATCCGCAAGACCATCCTCGACTACACCGAGGAGGATCTCGACCGCGTCCTTAATCTCAACGTCAAGGGCACGGTCTGGTTCTTCCAGGCGTTCGGCCGCATCATGGTGGAGCAGAAGGGTGGCAGCATCATCGCCTGCTCGTCGGTACGCGCGGTGACCATCGAACCCGGTCTTGCTGTGTATGGCTCGACCAAGGCAGCGATCGGCCTGCTGGTGAAAGGCTTTGCCTCCGAGGTCGGCCGCGCCGGCGTCCGCGTCAACGCAATTGCGCCCAGCATCGCGGAGACCGCGCTGACTGGTCCGTTCAAGCAGCGGCCCGACATCTACAATCTCTATGCCGGCCATACCGTGTTCAACCGCTGGAGCAGTGCCGACGAGGTCGCAACAGCCGTTGCCTATCTCGCCTCGGATGCCGCCAGCTATGTCAGCGGCAGCACGCTGTTCGTCGATGGCGGCTGGACCGCCGTCGATGGTCCGCCGACTGGCCTCACCCAGATGAGCAAATAGCGCGATCTATCGCATCTAGCCGCCAAAGCCCGCGCGTTGGCGCAGCTCCTTCCGGTCTGCGCCAGTCAGCAGCGTGATCAGCGCGGCGGCTTCGCCCGGATGTGCGGCCCGTGCACTCACAGCGGCTGTGTACATCGTCACGAGCTCGCATCCCGGCGGCAGCGATCCTGACAGCGCGATACCGTCGGTCGCGATGATCTCGGTTGCCTGCGTGCAGCCGATCGGGCGCGCAGCGGTCGACGTCGCAAGCTCCCGCATCGCAGTTGCGCCGTTCGGAAAGATCTTGAGGCGCGAGGCGACCTCATAGGCGATGCCGAGCTGATCCAGGACTTTTGCGACGTGCCGTCCCGCGGTCGAGGCTTTGGTATCCGGAACGTAGATCGCGCCGGCGCTGCGCAGCACCTCGCGCAGATCGGCTTCGGTCCTCACCGTCACCTTGGGATCGCGGCTACGGACCGCCAGCGCAGTCTCGACCCGGCCGATATCTGCAATCGAGGAGGGGATGACCAGACTTTCCTCGGCCAGCTTTGCAAGCAGCGCCTGCGTCAGGATCGCGAGATCGGCCGGCGTACCCGCGCGCAGCTTGTCGGCCATGACGCCGACCGCACCGAACTCGCCGTCGATTGCAAATCCGGTCTCAGCCTTGAAGAGCTCGGTGAGGCCGCGCACCAGGCCCTGCGCCGCGCCTCCACTCAAAATGTTCACTGTCGTCACGGTGCAAGCTCCATGGCTGCGATGATCTTGTCGCGCGTGATCGGCAAGTCGCGCACGCGCACGCCGAGGCAGTCATGGACTGCATTCGCGATCGCCGCCGTCACGGGGCCGTGCGCGGCTTCGCCGGCCCCGACCGGCTCGACCTCGGGCCGCTGGATGATCTCGACATCCACCGCCGGCACCTCGGTGAAGGTCAGGATCGGATAGTCCGTCCAGGAGGTCGATGTGATGCGCGTCCGGTCAAAGCGGACGCGTTCCTTCAGGACCCAGCTCGTCGCCTGGAGCGCGCCGCCCTCGATCTGATTGACGACGCCGTCCGGATTGATGGTCTCGCCGACATCGATCGCAAGCGTCAGCCTTTTCACCCGGATCTCATCAGTGCCTTCGATCTCGGCGATCGCTGCGCAATAGGCGCCCATGTTCTTGTAGCGCGCAAAGCCGACCCCGTGGCCGATTCCGGATCGCTTCTGCAGCTTCCATGCTGCGCGTCGCGCCGCGGCGCGGATGACGTCCTTCGCGCGCTCGTCGCGCAGATGCTGCAAGCGAAACTCGATCGGGTCTTCGCCGCGCAAAGCAGCGATCTCGTCGAGCAGGGATTCGATGGCAAACACATTGCCTTGCGCACCCAGGGTCCGCAGCGCCGAGGTGCGCACCGGCATGGTCAGTAGCCGATGGCTCGTGATCGTCCAGGCCGGGAGGTCATAGAGCGGAACGGAATTGCGATCGCCGCCGCCGCCATTGGCCGCCGGCGGATTGGTCGAGATCATGCGGGGGTAGGGGTTCGCGATCTCGGTCGCGCCGAGCAGCGCCGGCTGTACCGCGCGCCCGGGTCGTGCAGCATGGCCATTGCTCCAGATCGCATGGCGCCAGCCGATGATCTCGTTGTCCTCGTCGAGATCGGCCTCGATCTCGATGGCCATGGCCGCGCCAAATGGCGCGTGGGACATCTCGTCGTGGCGCGACCACTGCACCCGTACTGGACGGCCACTGGCGGCTTTCGCCAGCAGCACCGCGTCGAGCGCGACGTCGTCGGCCGCATTGTGTCCGTAGCAGCCGGCGCCCTCCACGTGCTCGACGAGGATCTTTTCGGCCGGCAGGTTGAGCACGATCGCAAGATCAGAGCGCAGCAGGTAGACGCCCTGGCTGTGCGTCCAGACGTGGATGCGATCGCCGTCCCATTGTGCGATCGCGCAGGATGGCGCGATCGAGGCATGTGCGATGTAGGGACGGGTATATTGCCGGCGGAGAGTGCGGACGTGCTGGCTCGTCGCCGCTGTCGTCCTGGTGTCGATGATGGTGGTCTGGGCCGGCTGGCTCCTCAGAAAGCCCGCCAGATCATCTTCGTCGGGCAGCAGTTCGCCACCCGACCACGTCGCGCGCTTGCGCAATGCGTTCAACGCAGCCTCGGCCGCCGCCTCGCTGTCGGCAATCACGCCGGCAAAGCCGCCGTCGCGGCCGATGGCGACCAGGCCGGGAACGGTGCGCACGGGTTCTTCGTCGAGCGCGATCAATCTGGCGCCGGAGATGTCCGGCCGCAGCACGCGTCCATGCAGCAGGCCCGGCGGCGCAACGTCATGGATGAAGCGCGGCCGGGCGAACACCTTGTCGGGAATATCGACACGCTGGACCGAATGCCCGGCGACGACGCGTTCCGCGGCGCTCTTCGCCCGCGCGCCCGCAGTGGCGTCGTGGTCGAGCGAAACTTCGCCGGCCAGTTCCCAATAGCTGGTCCTGACATTGCCGGGCCCGGAGATCATACCGTCGTTGACCTCGAGCCGCGCCGCATCGACGCCGAGGCGTTCCGACGCCGCGGCGAGGAAGCGCTGGCGCACCTCGGCGCAGACGTGGCGCAGCGCGCGGCCGGATTGCTGGATCGACAGGCTGCCCGACGTGACGCCTTCGTTCGGACTGGTCGCCGTCGAGGCGCGGATCATCTCGACCCGGGACATATCGACGTCGAGTTCGTCCGCGGCGATCTGCGCCAGCGCCGTGACGATGCCCTGGCCGATCTCGACCTTGCCGGGCGAGATCGCCACGCGGCCTTCGCCGGTGAACCTCACCCACGACGACAGCCTTGGATTGGCCGTCAGGCTGATCGGCAGTTTCGGGGCAGGGGGCGGCGTCATCAGGAGGTTGCCATCTGCGAAGCCGCGCGCAGCACGGCGCGCACCATACGATTGTGCGATCCGCAGCGGCACAAGTTGCGATCGAGTGCCGCTCTCACCTCCGCCTCCGTCGGCGACGGATTGCGCTTCAGCAGCGCCGCCGCGCTGATCAGGATTCCCGAGATGCAATAGCCGCATTGCATCGCCTGCTCGGAGATGAAGGCGCGTTGCAGCGGATGCGGCTGTTCCGCCGTGCCGAGGCCTTCGACTGTGACGACGTCCTTGCCTGCGACCGACCACATTGGCATGTCGCAGGACGCCATCGCGCGATCGTCGACCATGACATGGCAGGCGCCGCACTCGCCGGCGCCGCAGCCGAAATGTGGCCCGGTGACGCCGAGCCGGCCGCGCAGCACGTCCAGCAGCGTCTGATCCGGATCGGCATCGACGGCTGTTGCGGTGCCGTTGAGCTGGAATTCAATGGTAGGCATTGTCGGTCTACGACCTCAGGACCTGTCGAACTTCTTGACGACGTCGGCCCATTTCTCGATGTCGCCGCGCAGGAACTTGTCGAACTGCTCCGGTGTCATCGACATGGGCACGGCACCTTGCTCGGTCCAGAGCTTTACGACGTCGGGGCGCTTCACCAATGCGTTCACAGCGGCGTTGAGTTTATCGATGACGGGCCTAGGGGTGCCGGACGGCGCCATCAGGCCGAGCCAGATCGTCGCCTCATAACCGGGCACGCCTGCCTCAGTCGCGGTCGGCACGTTCGGCAGCACCGCTGAGCGTTGCTTGCCTGTGGTCGCGAGCGCGCGGACCTGGTTCTCGGTGACGTTCGGTGCCATCGCCGGCACGGCGTCGATCATCATCTGCACCTGTCCACCGATCACGCCGCTGCGCGCTTCGCCGCTGTTGCGATAGGGAACGTGAACAAGGTCGATGCCGGCCATGGCTTTGAACAGCTCGCCGGCCATGTGGTAGGGCGTGCCCTGGCCGGAGGATGCGTAGTTCAGCTTGCCAGGTTGCGCCCTGGCGAGTGCGATGAACTCTTGCAACGATTTCGCCGCGACCTGCGGGTTCACCACGATGACGAGATCGGAATAGTTCACAGGCGCGATCGGCGCGAGGTCGCGCATCAGTTCGTATTTGCGCTGCGCAGGTGTCAGCAGCGATTCATTCGCGGTCTGGGTGTTGGACATCATCAGCAGCGTGTAGCCGTCGGCCGGCGACTTCGCCGCTTCGACCGTGCCGATGACCCCGCCCGCGCCGGTGCGGTTTTCGACCACAAAGGGTTGCCCAAAGCTCTCCTGGAGTGCGTTGCCGATCAGCCGGGCCGCGACGTCCGCCGGTCCGCCGGCGCCAAAGGGCACCACGATCCGGACGGCATGAGCGGGATAATCCTGTGCGAACGAGGGGGCGGCGGAAAATGCCGCAAGCAGGCCGGCCGCGAACGCCAGCGCGAATTTTCGGGCTGTCATGCCCACCTCCCTGGTATCGCTCTTGTTGGACGGCACTGTAGCGGCTGGACGCGCGGGCTGTCGACGCCTCACAAGGTCGATCGTGCCGGGAATATCGGGCCGTTTTCGATGTGACTGGCCCGCATTTCGCGCTCGCGGCAGGAACCGGCGGTGTGGGCGGCCTGAGCAAATTGCATGGGCACTGCCGGATAAATGCGCTCGGCGGGCGGGTGTTTTTTTGTTACGAACTCGGACATGAACCAGCACGCCAAGCTCGAAATCCGCCACTCCACCTGTCCGCATGATTGCCCCTCGGCCTGCGCCCTCGATATCGAGGTGATCGAGGGCCGGAGCATCGGTCGCGTCCGCGGTTCGAAGAAGCAGACTTACACGGCCGGCGTCGTCTGCGCCAAGGTCGCCCGCTATTCCGAGCGCATCCATCATCCCGGAAGGCTGACGTATCCGATGCGCCGCACCGGGCCGAAGGGCTCCGGGCAATTCGCGCGGATCTCCTGGGACGAGGCGCTGGACGAGATCGGACATCGCTTCAATGCCGCCGAGCGCGAGTTCGGTGCCGAATCGGTCTGGCCCTATTATTACGCCGGCACGATGGGGCTGGTGATGCGCGACGGCCTCAATCGTCTCACCCATGTGAAGAAATATTCGCGCTTCTATCAGACCATCTGCGCCAATGTCGCGCGGATCGGATATGCGATCAGCACCGGCAAAATCGCCGGCGTCGATCCGCGGGAGATGGCGGTCTCCGACCTCGTGGTGATCTGGGGCACCAATCCCGTCAACACCCAGGTCAACGTGATGACGCACGCGGCGCGGGCGCGCAAGGAGCGCGGCGCGAAAATCGCGGCGGTCGACATCTACGACAACGACACCATGAAGCAGGCTGACATCAAGATCATCCTGCGCCACGGCACCGACGGCGCCTTCGCCTGCGGCGTCATGCATGTCCTGTTCCGCGACGGCTATGCCGACCGCGCTTATATGGACAAGTACACCGATTGCCCTGATGAGCTCGAGGCGCATCTGAAGACGCGCACGCCGGAATGGGCTTCTGCCATTTGTGGTGTTCCGGTCTCCGAGATCGAGGCCTTCGCCAAGCTGGTTGGCGAGACCCAGCGGACCTTCATTCGGCTCGGCTACGGCTTCACCCGTTCGCGCAACGGTGCTGCGCAGATGCACGCGGCGCTCTGCATTCCCGCGGTGACCGGCGCCTGGCAATATGAAGGCGGAGGCGCCTTCTTCAACAATTACGCGCTGTGGCACTTCGACGAATCCCTCATCGAGGGCCACGACGCAATCGACAAGACCGTACGCGCGCTCGACCAGTCGCAGATCGGCCGCATCCTCACCGGAGACACTGAGGCCCTGCGCGGCAAGGGACCGGTCAAGGCGATGCTGATCCAGAACACCAACCCGATGACGGTGGCGCCGGAGCAGGCGCGGGTCGCCCAGGGATTTGCGCGTGAGGATCTGTTCGTCGCGGTGCACGAGCAGTTCATGACCGAGACGGCCCAGATGGCCGACATCGTGCTGCCGGCGACCATGTTCATGGAGCACGACGACCTCTATTACGGCGGCGGCCATCAGCATATCTCGGTCGGCCCCAAGCTGATCGACCCGCCCGGCGAATGCCGCTCCAACCACCAGGTGCTGCAGGCGCTGGCGCCGCGGCTCGGCGCCAAGCATCCGGGTTTCGAGCTGACGCCGCGCGAATTGATCGACGCGACGCTGAAGCTGAGCGGCCACGGCGACATCGCTGGTCTCGAAGCCGATCTCTGGCGCGACCTGCAACCGGACTTCCGCACCTCGCATTTTCTCGACGGCTTTGCCCATGCCGATCGAAAATTCCATTTCAAGGCCGACTGGGCCCACCCGCCGTTCGGCGTGACCATAGGCGATTTCGACAAGATGCCGGCGCTGCCGGACCATTGGGCGGTGATCGAGCAGGCCGACCAGGCGCATCCGTTCCGGCTTGCGACCAGCCCCTCGCGCAGCTTCCTCAACACCACCTTCAACGAGACGCCGTCCTCGCAGGCGCGCGAGGGCAAGGCGAGCGTGATGATCCATCCCCTGGACGCGGCCGCGCTCGACATCGCCGACGGCGATGCGGTGACGCTCGGCAACACCCGCGGCGAGACCACGCTGATGGCCACGCTGTTCGAGGGCGTACGGCGTGGCGTGCTGATCGCGGAGTCCGTTCATCCGAACAAGAACCATATCGGCGGCCGCGGCATCAACATGCTGACCGGCGCGGACACGATCGCGCCAATCGGCGGCGCCGCGTTCCACGACAACAAGGTCTGGATCAGGAAGGCGGCTGCTGCCTGAGGCACGCATCCCTGGTTCGATCGCGCTGCAAAATTGTGTCGAGGCGCTAAGGCGGCACATCATCGTAGATTGCATCGTAGATTGCGCTTGCGCCTGTAGTGCATCTGCCGCAAATGTCGGGCAAGCGGGAGCAAGGAAGCGAGCGTGCCATGACCGACACCACAAGCGTCATCACTGAGAAGCGCGGGCAGGCGTTCTGGATCACCATCAACCGGTCGGAGAAACGCAACGCACTGAACGGCGACGTGATTGCCGGCATCGCCAAAGGGTATCGGAACGCGCATGACGACAAGGATGTCCGCCTCATCGTGCTGACGGGCGCGGGCGACAAGGCGTTCTGCGCCGGCGCGGACCTGCAGAACTCCGGCGCGGCGTTCGCGATGGATCATTCCAAGCCGAATGTCGACTATGCCGATCTGTTGCGGTTGTCCCAGAACGCGACCAAGCCGGCGGTTGCGCGGGTCTGCGGGGTCTGCATGGAAGCGTGATCTCAACAAGCGGTCTGGATGGAATCCATTTCTCCGCAAAAAACAATGGCGGATCTCGGCAACGCCCTAGCTAACAAGGTTTTAGAGATCTTTTCGCGCACAGCAGAGTAAACGTCCGCAGGTGAATCTTTGCGCAGCGCCCCGAGGGCGCGAACTACTCGTGAGGGAGGGTCTCACCCGGATAATTGTCGATTGGTTCGGAAGCTGGCAGGCGGCTCGGCCGGGTAACGGGCTGGATTGGAGCCCTGCGAGGAAGGCGGCCCTGGGCCGCTGAGCGATCCGCTGGGCCGTAACAAAAATGAAGCCCGAGCAGGCCTCGAAAGTTCGAATGGCGTGCGATATTCTTGACGCGGGTTTAGCTCGCGAGCCAACCGTAATAACGGATACGGTGGAAGCTTTGCGGCAAGAACATGCATCAGGAAGCCGGATGAATTCGTGGGGTATCGAGCGTCATCAGCTTGTATCGCTCGGGACCTTCGATGAGGTAGTCCTTCCACTGGAAGGTGACGGCGCTGTCGTCGAGCGCGACCAGGCGCCGGTTGGAGATGGCATGCGGTGGGTGTAGCGCAGCGAGATAGCGCAAGACTTCCTCGGGGCCACCGAACAGCCGTTTGCTGTATACGACCCATTCGCTGCACTACTTGTACAATTGAGAAAGCCTCGGCTCTCGAGACTCACAAGGGAGCGTGAGGGGAGCGAACCCCGATAGATTAGGTCCTCGTGGATAGGTGCAAGAGCCAGCAGGACTGTCTCCCGAGGATCGGGCCCCGGATAGGACCGCGATTGCGCGATCCAGTTGAGGATCACCTAAACCCATGGAGGCCGGGTCAGCTTGGACCTCGATCGTGGGTGCGACGCCGACGCTTTCCAGCCGCTCACCGTCAACTCGCACGTCCTCGACCGCGAGCAACAGCAAGCCGCCGCCGATGAGGAATGCCGTCGCAGCGAGGACAGCTCCCTCGGTTCGGCTACCGATGACCTCTCCAAGCTGATATTTCTTGAAGCCATAGGCAAGGACCTCCTGGCCGCTGCGGGTCCCCCCGGTTGACAAGCATAGCGACGGGCTTGCGCCACTTCACGTTCCGGAGTTCGCTGGCGCCATGGTCGGCGCGCGCGTTTTGAACAAATCAAGATACTCGGGAATCGCGCCGCCCCAGCCATCGCGCAGGTCCCAGATCAGCGCGTCGGCGTCGTTCAGCGGACTTTGCGATAGAAGATGCTCGAGCGTCCGCTGATACACGGAGCCAGCGTAGCACCAGACATGAACATAGCCGATGCTTCGGCCGTTGGCCCGTATTATGCGGGCACTGGCTTTCAAGCCATCCAAGAACATGTTGGGCTCAATATCGACCGGGGTAGCGGATATTTGCATAAATGCGCCGGCGCGACGCAGGCCCAGCACGACCTCCTTGCCAATTTTGTCACGGAATGACTGTACCGGCTGAAACTGTGCACCATCGGCGAAGACGATCACATCGCCAGCGAGCAGGCCGGCTTGTTGGGCCGGCGTGCCTTCGATAACGCCGGTAATCACGCTGTGGCCCTGCATGTCGAGACGCGAGAGGACGCCAATGCCGGGATAGGAGATACGGCCACCCGGAAAAGCGCGTTCCAGTCCGCGTCGCCTTAGCGCACCAGCAAAGATATCGGAAAGCTGGTAGTACTCTGGTTCGTGCGGTGTGTGGTAGCGGGTATGCGAAGCATGCAGCTCGGAGAGCATGCTATTGATGACGCTGGCCAGCGCATCTTCGGAACTCGCCCGTGTGGCGTCCGGCAAGTAACGTTCCCGGGCCGCCGACCAATCGAGCCCGTGTAGGTGCGGATCGTAGAACCGATCTCGCAGGGTCCGCCATACCTCCTCGAACGTGGCGATGCGTGCGGACACGGCCTGGGATGTGGCCGAATCCGCTGCTTCTCGCTGCTCGGCCCACAAACCGTTGGGGCCAGGGCTGATGCCGCAGCCATTGATGTCAGCCGCAAAAATTGGCGGCGGGACGGTGCTGAAGTTGATGACCTTCTTCATCGTACAACCCTGCGATGGAGCTCGTCGCTGCTCACCAGGTTGGAACGTTATGGTGAATAAGCTCTGGGCCGACAGTCACGGTGTTTGCCCGGTCGGATGTATAGCCTGCCGGTTTCGAGACTGCATCCGATCGCTCGGACTGGTTGACAGTGAGAAGGCGGCTGCTTCGCCGGAACATGGAAGGAACAACTGAAAGGCTGACCGCGTTTTTCAAAATTGTTCCCCCTCAAGGAGGTTTGCACCATGAACAGGCCGATATGTGCATTGGCTGGTTTGGCCCTTGCCCTCGCCGCGACGCCAGCAACAGCTCAGGATTTTGCCCGCGCGCGGGTAGGCACCCTTACCTGCTCCAAGTCCCCGAGTGTAGGTTTCGTCGTCGGGTCGCAAGCACAACTAAACTGCATCTATGCTTCCATGCGGCATGGGCCGCGCCAGGCCTATGTCGGCACCGTGGACACGCTTGGCCTCGATATCGGGGCCATGTCGGGCGGCCGCATGAGCTGGGTCGTCTATGCCCCCGCTGGAGGGCGTCCCGGCATGCTGGCCGGCGACTACTCAGGCGCCGCCGCGGGGGTGACTGTCGGTGCTGCCGGCCCGGGAACCAATACGTTGGCCCGCGGACCGGATCAGGCGGTTGTCTTGCAACCGCTCGCCGTTCAGGGGCAGTCCGGTGCCAACCTTGCCCTCGGCATCTCGCACATGACGCTCCAGCCGGCAGCTCGATAGCGCGTCCGTCGCTGCGTGATTGAGACCTTTTGCTTGCCAGGCTAAAAAGGAGTGGCCCGTGTCGCAGTTTGCGTCGCGAACGGGCCGTCCGGCTTTGGAGATGGCCGCTCCTTTTTCATGCCGACGAGAATGGAGCGCGCGCGTGGTCGCCGAAAATCGACACGCAGCCGTACGAGCTGCTCCAAATGTGCCACGTCCTCGACAGCGAGAATGGTCCCGACGCGGACGTCGACCTTGTCGAGGTCAGAGGTGAAGATGATGGGTTTGATGGGACGCTGGCTTCATGTTCCACTCTTTGCTGAGGCTCGGTCGATCGCGTCGAATTCGGTCTCGCTCAAGCGCCAACTCAGTGCATCGAGATTGGCCCTGGCGTGATGAGGCTTGGTCGCGCCGGGGATGGGAATCACGTGACTGTCGCGCGCCAACAGCCAGTTCAGGGCGACCTGGCTGATGCTGGCGTCGTGCGCGCGGGCAATATCGGCAAGACACGTCCGCAGCGCTCTCGTGCCCATGCTGTCCGATGGTTCCGTGAGGCGGCCGGACGCAAGGGGAAAATACGCGACCAGTGCCACATCGACCTGACGGCAGGCTTCGAGCACGCCATTTGTTTCCGCTGCTCGTCGGAGCAGGCTGTAGTTGACCTGATTGGCGGCGAGCGGAACGCCTGCCCTTGCGAGGTGATCGGCGATGCCGCGCATCTGGTCCGCATTGAAATTTGCCACGCCGACCGCGCGTGCCTTGCCGGACTTCACCGCTTCGACGAGACCTTCGGCGAACACTCCCACGTCGATCAAGGGCAGCGGATAATGAACATAGTAGAGATCGATTGTCTTGAGGCCCAGCCGCGCGAACGACCTGTCAAGCGCGCTCATCAGACGGCGCGGAGAGGTTCGGCCCGGAAAGGGAAGGAATTTCGATGCTATCACCGCGCCGGCGGGACCGGCGCGCAAGCAGTCACCCACGACGCGCTCCGAGAAATAGATCTCAGCCGTGTCGATCATGCACGGGCCGGCATCATGAATGGTCCTGTATGTTTCCAACACGGCTCCACGATCGGCACGCCGCCACTTGTTCGTGCCGATGCCCAAGGGCAGCACATGGA
Organism: Bradyrhizobium sp. 142; assembly: GCF_023074015.1. Lineage (NCBI taxonomy): Bacteria > Pseudomonadati > Pseudomonadota > Alphaproteobacteria > Hyphomicrobiales > Nitrobacteraceae > Bradyrhizobium > Bradyrhizobium sp. 142. The sequence goes on along the minus strand of NZ_JADPKQ010000036.1, from coordinate 8,836 downwards.
TGCCGGTTCGACCCAGGGGCCGCGTATCATGATCTGCGGGCATCGCTGGACCTCTTCAAGGCGAAAGCGCCGTTTGCGGTCGGTGTGATGACGCTGGCGTTTCAAGATTACGCCATAGATCGACTGTTGGTCCACATGCGGCGCTGGTACGACAGGAAGATCATCGCCAACCACTTCGTCGAGTGGCAGGGCGCGGGCGTGAAGTCGGTCAAGAACGGCTTCGCTCGTGCTGTGGAGGTGGCGAAGCTCGACCTATCGGACGGCAACGTCACGCCGCATACGCTGCGCCACACGGCGGCCACCTGGCTTATGCAGCTGGGCACTGACCCGTGGGAGGCAGCGGGCTTCCTCGGAATGTCGGTGAAGGTTCTGATCGACACCTACGGTCACCACCACCCTGACTACATGAAGGAAGCAGCTGGCGCGATCACCAAGAAGCGGGAGACGGTGCGAGCAAGGACCCTGAATCTGACGAGAGGGTTAGGGCCGCATATGCAAAATCGCCATTCAGAATACGCATCAATGGAAAGGTGGCTAGGGTCTATTTTGGCGGGTTAGAGGTCAAGCCGGGCCTATTCCAATTTCAGCCCTATGTAACGAACGCCGTGACATTTGCCTCAAGCGCGGGAGAGGATAACGACGGAAAGTGGGTAGAGACTTGGAATTTTACTCTGACTGAGAAGAATTCCGAGACGATCATCGCTTGCCTCTCGCGGTCGTAAACAATCTCGGTGAAGCAAGTAATGGCGGCAAGTTCGCTTTGTTTGCTGTCGGAGAGTTCCACCGGACGCCCAACTAATCAAAAAAGATGGAACGTACGCGGCTGCGTCGGGCCAATTGCGCCGGTCTAGCGCTCGGCTGCAAACTTCCGGTCTGTCCCTATGAACCGACATGTAGCGACACCTCGCCAACGGAAGCGATGGGCCAACAACGGACGTCGATCCATGATGATTTCTAAACAGGGAAATCTCATAAGTTGCATTATCGCGGAGTTTATGATCGGGCGCGCTGCCTCGCAGCGCAGCGTTATCTGCGCTGCCGATCGCGAACTTCCCGTGGGCTGTAGCCGAACTCGCGGCGAAATGCGCGCGCGAAATCCGATGCCAGCCTGAAGCCGTGGCTATGGGCAACCTCCTGGACGCGGCTCTCGTTTCCGGCCGCAAGCTCGGCATGTGCGGCGACCAGCCGAGTGCGCTGAATGTAGTGCGCGACCCCGCCCGCATGTTCGAACGCGCGATACAAATTGGAACGCGAGATCCGGAGCTCTTGCACCACGTGTTCCGGCGTCAGATCAAGTTCGCCCAGGTGAGCTCGGATATAACGGCGCGCCCGTTCAAACAAAACGGATTCGATGGCGCCGTGCGCCTGCTCCAGCCGATCGCGCGACGGCTGAATGCAGGCGGCAATCATTTCGGCAGTTGCCCGGCCGGCCCGCAGGAGCTCGTCCGGATTCATTCCGACGACGCGCGTCTGCAGGTTGTGCAGATAATCGGCAAGCAGTCCCACGAGGTTGCCGGACAGCACGGTGTTGCAGACCCGATCGAGATCCGCAGCGACTCCCATGAAGGCGTCGCGGGGCAAACCGAGCAGGGACGCGTCGTAATCGGTGATGCGGCCGCGAAAATCCTGATCCAGCGAAACCAGAAACACATCTCCGGGCTTCATGTGGATCTGGCGGTCGGTGGTTTCGAACCAAGCCTCGCCGGATCGCGCGTAGAACAGGCACCAATGATCGGTTGGGGAGCGGCGCACATGCTCGGTCGTCCGCGCAAAGCTTTGGGCGGCGAAATGCCCGGCGTTCAGACTGACGTGGGCCAGGTTGCACGTCATATATTCGACGTCAAACCCATCCGCGGCGCTGGTTCCGGGCGGAAGCCCCACCTCGCACATGGAGCTGATGCGGGTGTGCCATACGTCGAACTGCTCGTCGGAATGATAGGGCGCCGTCGACAGGATTCGCGGCGGCGCCGGCTTCCTGTCGTTCAGATCGCGCGGCTCGCGCGGCATCGGCTCCAGCAGCTTCACGTCGCTGGCGAGGATACAGTTATCTTGATCCATCCAGTATGGCCACGTCAGGAGCTGTCATCGAGATTTATGTTGTGATCGCCGGCGATGCCGCGACGAGTCTCGAGGGAGCGAGGTCCGCGCCGGCCCGATCCGGTTCCGGGCGGCGGACGAGGCTTGCGATGTGAGGCACACACATTACGTCTGTGCCGAAACGGGTTTCTCAATCGGGAGCTCATGACTCCGGTGGTGCACATGATGGCACTCTTCTTCTTGATGCGCATTGCTCGCCTCGGTGCATCGCCGCGCGCGCAACTTAGCCAGAACCGGCGTTCTAACAATCCGTTCCGGAAAAATCCGGAACTTCCTTGGTGCCGCGTTCGCCACGATTGACTCGAACCAGCAGCAATCAAAAACCTACATACAAATTCAGGCGAATACACGTCAAGGATGCAAGAAATACCCTGATGATTTGCCTACTCTGTTCGCAATCATCGCAAACGATAAACCTGCGGCCTTGAAAGCGGCGAGGCGATCGCGTTTCTCAACGGGCGCGGGATGCTGCTGCACCAGGCAAGGTGCAAGGCGAAGTATGCGGTACGTCTCATCCATGATGCTTTGCGTCTCAGGATCAATTCGCAACGCTGCCGCGGTGGGCACGCGACACAAATCGAGAGACAGAAGTGATTCGCGTCCTGCGCCGCGTGCGACGTTCTCGTGACGGCAGGCATCATCATCGTGAAGAGATGATGCAATGATGCACAACGTCCACCGCACGAAGCTTGGTGTCTCAGTGCTTTCCGCAAGATGATTCATTTCGTTGCGCACACAACACACCGCGCTCTGTTCCGCGCGTTGCAAGCGCAGGGATCGTTGACCGTTTCGAACTTACTCACGTAAGTTACACGTCGTTCAATCTGAGCGTGATGGTTGCAGGGCATCCGTGACGCAGCAGAGAATGCTGCCTGAAGCAGGACGTAGATGCACGTCCGAAAGACAAGAATGATGTGGAGTGCGGGGCAGTGAGAACTCATCGTCGATCTCCTTCCCGAGCAGCAAGCGAGCTGAAAACGGATTTGCGCGCCTCCAGCCCCCAGCAAAAACAAAAAGACAAGAGGGTTAGCTAGATGGGGGGGCGCAAAAAGGCATCGCCGATCGGTTCAAACAAGCTCGGCGCGACCGTTGCGGAGAGGCGCGCCGCATTGTGGATGCAGATGCCGCAGGTCGCCTCGCGCGGAATTCGCCGAACCTCCTGTCTACTGGCAGGTGTTTCCTGCGCCGCGGCGCTTCACATTGTTCGAAGATCAAAAGTCGCAGCGGATGGAGTCAGCCGGTGGCGAGTTCGTCTTCTGCTCATCCCCACGGTCCTGGGTCCCCCTTTCTTGGCGATCGTCGCGCCGGATCCCGCGCTAGCTGCCTGCACGGTAGTTGGCGGCGTTACCACTTGCGATACTGCGGCACCCAATCCGTGGACGACCAGGGTTGGAGGGGGCAGCACGGTGGCCGGCGACGATCAGACAGTCAACGTATTGACTGGCAGCGAGATCTCCGCTGGCAACGACAACGCGATTAGCATGCACAACAACGCCATCATCAACATCGCCGGAGGCGCTACCGTCCGCAACAATGCGACGAATGCTACCGGCCAATACAACACGGGCGGCAACACGATCGAGATCGCCCACGGTGGCGTTCTGACGATCGCCCAAGGCGGTCGACTGCTTGCGGAAGGAACGCAAGGCAGCGCCGAAGCTGTGAATTTCCAAGGCGCAGGCAACACGATCACCAACAGCGGCCTGATCAAGGCGACGAATTCTGTCGCCATCTGGTCTCAGAACGGGTCGGGCCTGAACACGGTCATCAATAGCGAAACCGGTGTCATCGAAGCCGGCAACGGCACGACCAGCACCGTGATCGGCGGTTCTGGTAACGGCGCTCTTGATTTCACCAACAGGGGAACGATCAGGGGAAGCATCAATCTGGCCGGCGGCAACGATACCCTGCGCCTCTTCACTGGCTCGACGATCACCGGCAACTTTAGCGGCGGCGCCGGCACCGACGCGATTTTCCTGAGCGGTACCGGCAGCGCTACATTGCTGGGCAACTTCGTCGGCTTCGAGACGCTGACAAAAAACGGCTCCGGCATCTGGACGCTCAGCGGCACCATAACGGGCGTGACCGTCGCCTTGGTGCAGGAGGGCACGCTCGTCCTGACCGGGAACAATGCGAGCTACACCGGACCGGTCATCGTCGATCCCAGCGGGACGCTTGAGGCACGAGCTCAAAGTCTGCCACCGACGGTCACGGACAACGGACTGATACGCTTCGTTCAGCCGGACGCGGGGGTCTACACCGGGACGATCACCGGGACTGGCGCGGTCGAAAAAACCGGCGTTGGCATCCTTACGCTCGCACCCGCCGCCCCGGGAAATACGTATTCCGGCGGTACGTTCTTCAATCAGGGAACGGTTGCTGTTGGTGCCGACATTGCGCTTGGAGCCGCCACAGGCGGATTGACCTTCAACGGCGGAACACTGCAGTTCAACAACAGTTTTGACCTCTCCGCCGGCCGGCCGATCACACTCAACGCAGGGGGCGGCACGATCGACACCCAAGGTTTCGCGTCCACCATTGAGCAGGGAATCTCGGGCAGTGGCGCTCTTGCAAAGACGGGCGCCGGCACACTCACTCTGAACGGAACTAACACCTATACCGGAGGCACGACCATCTTCGCGGGTACGCTGCAACTCGGCAATGGTGGGACCAGTGGCAGCATCGTCGGCGACGTCATCAACGACGGCGCGCTCATGTTCAATCGTAGCGACACGATGATTTTTCCCGGAGCGATCTCCGGGACCGGCAGCGTAAGCCAGATCGGCACCGGCACAACGGTCCTCACAGCCAACAGCATCTACACCGGAGGCACGACCATCGCCGGAGGTACGCTGCAACTCGGCAATGGCGGCACCACCGGCAGCATCGTTGGCAACGTCACCAATAACGGGTCGCTGGCGTTCAACCGATCCAACAGCATGGACTTCGGCGGCATCATTTCGGGTATCGGCGCGATCCGCCAGATCGGCTCCGGCCTGACCAATCTCACCGGCGACAATTCCGGCTTTGCGGGCACGACGTCCGTGGAGGCCGGCACGCTGGCGGTCAACGGCAGCTTGTGCGGCGGCATGAACGTGCTGCCCGGCGGCCGGCTGCAGGGCACCGGCACGGTGTGCGATACGACCAACTTTGCCGGCGGCACGATCGCTCCCGGCAATTCCATCGGGACGCTCACCGTCGCCGGCAACTACGTCGGCAACGGCGGCTTGCTGGAGATTGAGAGCGTTCTCGGCGGCGATGCATCGCCTACCGATCGGCTGGTCGTCACCGGTAATACGTCCGGGAGCACCAACGTACGGGTGATCAATGTCGGCGGTGCCGGCGCGCAAACGGTGGAAGGCATCAAAATCGTCGACGTCGGCGGGGCCTCGAACGGCGCCTTTGCGTTGCAGGGCAACTACGTGATCCAGGGCCAGCAGGCGGTAGTCGGCGGCGCCTATGCCTATACTCTGCAGAAGAATGGCATCAGCACGCCGAATGACGGCGACTGGTACCTGCGCTCGAGCCTGGCAAATCCGGATCCTGGTTCGCCGGCTCCGCCGCCTGTGCCCGCGGGCCCACTCTATCAGCCCGGTGTGCCGCTCTATGAGAACTACGCCCAGGTGCTGCTCGGCATGAACGACCTGCCGACGTTGCAGCAGCGCGTCGGCAATCGCTACTGGGGTGGCAGCGACGCCATGGCCCGCTCAGGCGTGGTCACCTCTCAGCCCGGCGGCTCGTCCGCGCCATCGGCGGTCTGGGGTCGCATCGAGGGCCGGCACGACGACCTGCAGCCTTCGACCACGACCGGCTCAACCTACAAGTCCGACCAAATGAAGATGCAGGCCGGCATCGATGGTCTGGCGCTGGAGAACGAGCGCGGCCGGCTGATCGTCGGCCTCACCGCGCAATATGGCCTGTCCACGGCCAACGTCGCCTCGTTCTTTGGCAATGGCCGGATCCGGGCCCAGGGCTCCGGTGTCGGCGGCACGCTGACCTGGTACGGCGACAACGGCTTTTATGTCGACGGCCAGGCGCAGACGATGTTTTACCGCAGCGACCTGTCGTCGGCGCTGGCCGGCAGCCTGATCCACGGCAACCAGGGCTTTGGCTACGGCTTCAGTGCCGAAACCGGCAAGCGCTTTGGGGTCGGCAACGGCTGGTCGCTGACGCCGCAGGCCCAGCTCGCTTACTCGAAGGTCGATTTTGACAATTTTACTGATCGCTTCGGCGCGCTGGTGTCGCTTGGCAAGGCCGACAGCCTGCTCGGGCGTGCCGGGCTTTCGCTCAACCATCAGAAGACATGGAATGCCTCGGGCCAGATCGTGCGCTCCGACGTCTATGGCATCGCCAATGTGCATTACGAGTTTCTCAGCGGCAGCAACGTCAATGTCGCCGGCACCGGCTTTGCCAGCGCCAATGATCGCTTGTGGGGCAGCATCGGCGGCGGCGGCGTCTACAGCTGGGCCAATGGCCGCTATTCGGTCTATGGCGAGGTCTCCTACAACGCGAGCCTGAACAACGCAGCTGACAATCACAGCTACAAAGGCACCGGCGGATTCCGCGTGGTCTGGTAATTGACCGGAATTCGCTACCGACCGCCCCTAAGCCGAGCCAGAAGCCGCCTGATCGCCAATATCATCGAAGCGATCCAGGACGGTCGCATCCACATTGAGAAAATCAACGCGCCATCCGTTGGCCGGAGGTCCGTTACATGTGGGTCAAAATGCGAAGAACTCAACCTGAGCAAATCCCGTCCGCCATGCCTTACTGAGCGGATCTCAATGACAAGGGCAGCCACTTCGCTGATGGGGCCATGAACAGCCGTCAACCCCGACGCGATGGACCTGTATTTCCAGGGCATCGCTTTCGCGAACAGGGGGACTACACCAGAGTACTTGACGCAGGCGCGCAGCTTTTTTGACGCGGCTTTGGCGCTTGACCCTCGTTGTATCGAGGCGCTGGTAGGCAGCGCAGGTTTGGATGAGGCAACGGTCACAGCCTTGTTAAGTGACGACCCAGCTCCGCACCTTGCGATGGCTGAGGCAACCTTAAACAAGGTTCTGTCGCTGGCTCCTCAGCATCCGTTGGCGCACCTACGATTGGGCATCGTCCTTGTTCTGACGAACCGCGCCATTCAAGGTATTGCCGAATGTGAACGAGCGCTCGTGCTCGACCGCAATTTGGCCCATGCTCACGCTTGGATTGGTCTCGCTAAAGTCTACTTCGGCCATGCAGCGGAAACCGAAGCCTGCGTGGAGGAGGCGCTTCGGTTGTCTCCTCGGGACGCCCGTTCTTATATTTGGCTGATGATCCTTGGTATAGCCAGGTTTCACCTTGATGCTAATGAGGAGGCAGTAGCTTGGCTACGCCGCGGCATCGAGGCTAATCGTAATCATCCCCTCGTATATTTTTGGCTCGCCGCCGCGTTGGCACGCCTTCGCGCATTTGACGAGGCGAAGCGTGCGGCGCGGGCGGCACTCGCCCTCAATCCGAGTTTCACCATTCGCCGCGCGCGCACCCACCTACCGAGCGACAATCCCGATTTATCTTGCCGGACGAGAGCGCTTCTATGAGGGGCTGGGCTTGGCGGGGGTGCCAGAGGAGTGATGTTGCAATTGGGTCAAAAGCGCCGGTCGAGGGCCGTGCCGCCAATGTCCGGTCTAGCCGATGCAGCGGACTTATGCGGCTTACAGAACTTCTTCGCCTTCGGGCCAAAGGACTAAACCGCTCGCGCGGTAGGGCGCTGCGGCAGGCGACCCGACCAAGACGATAGCGCGACGGGGCGTCCTGTCTTGAGATGAGGGGTTCGCAACCTCACTCAAGACAGAGTGTGCCGTGGAGCGATCAGGCTACAGTTCTGTTGCGACGGCGCACGATCGAAGCATGAAGATGCTCGATCTCGCGCCGAACATCCAGCAAGGCTGCATCCGCGGCGTCAACGATTTCGAATGACGAAACCGATGCAATCGGAGATGCGGCGATCCTCATCAGTGATGTATAAGATGACGTCTCGAAATAGTTTTCGTTAGACAAGCTCAAGGTCTTTTCGAGCAATCAAGCATCGGTTCGGCCCATGCGCTTCAAAGATCGCTACCAGGCGCATAACGCAGAAGTTTGAAATGTGCGCTCTTTTTGCAACGCGTAACTCTTTGAAATTACAAGAGGTGCGAAAGGTGTTTTTACCCATTCGCAACATTCATGCCAGAACGTTAAAGTTGTGCTCGCGGGGCGAACCGGCCGCCGTTGAAATTCACTCAACCTTCAGATCGCACGCCGCAGACAAATCCCCATAGAGCCCGCGGCCAGGCCCACGTACCCCTTCCCGCGATGTCCTTGTATGGGGCTTTTTTGTCAAGGAGTTCTTTTGTCTTTCGTCAGTTTCTTTGTTCGATCTCAAAGCCCGTTTCTTCGTCCCGACCCGCGGCTCGCTGACGTCGTCGCGCGCAGGAGCTGTCAAGGTTGGCCGTCGCGCCAACCGCGCGGCATGCTCCGGGCTTGCCAGGCCATACCTTGACAGCTTCGAGCACGACGGCACCGCTCGGTGCGATCGGGATGACGATCAGAGGGGAGCCCGCTTGCGGGGCGCGGATCAGTCGCGCCACAACCTTGTATTCGGTGGGTCCAAGGACCCAAACCATGATGCAGTCATGCGCATCGGCAGCGAAGCTCCGAAGCGGCGGACCCATTCTCCCTTTCGGCATTGAAAGCCAAGGAAACACGTCGGGGCTCCGCCACC